>JBIKMD010000110.1:0-8238 GCA_044359465.1 Myxococcota bacterium | reverse complement strand
CTCGCCCTTCATCTTTGGCGTGAACCAAGCGCGTGATGGCGTGGCGTCTACGCTCGTTCGCGCCGGTGGCAATCGCTACACGGCGTACAATTGGGAGAACAACGCGTCCAACGCGGGCATCGACTACAACAACATGAGCGACGCGTACCTCGGCGGCGGAAGTACCCCGGGTGAAGCGGTTGCCACACGCGTCAGAAGCGCCCATGAACGCGGCGCAAGTGCGCTGATCACAGTGCCCATGTTGGACTTCGTTGCGGCAGACAAAAGCGGCGCCATCTCGCAGGTCGCCACCGCCGGCGCGTCACATTGGAAAAAGAACCGTTCCACAAAGCCCGGTGCACTGGCCGCGATCCCAGACACGCAAGACGACTCTGTCTACCAGGACGAGTTCGTCGCTTGGGCCGAGAGCAATTTTGCCAGCGCACGCGCCAGCGGCAAACAGCTCTTCTACAACTTGGACAATGAACCGGGATTATGGCCGAGCTCGCATCCCCTCGTGCATCCGTCGGCGCCTACTTATGCCGAAATGAAGATGCGCTCGGTCGAATTTGCGACCATGATCAAAACGCGCGCACCGAACGCGCTCGTGTTTGGAGCGGTGGCCTACGGCTTCAACGAGTACGAAAATCTTCAAGAGGCCGCGGATGCGGCCGGGCGCAACTACCTGGCGTTCTATTTGTCCGAGATAAAAGCAGCGAGTGATGCGGCAGGAAAGCGCCTTGTCGATGTGCTCGATCTACATTGGTATCCAGAGGTCAGAGTGAACGGCACCAAGATCATCGACAACTATGCCGCGACGCCATCAGACGCCATGGTCGATGCACGCTTGCAGGCACCGCGTTCGCTTTGGGATCCCACCTACAAAGAGGCGAGCTGGATCGCGAATTACTACAACGCGCCCATCAAGCTTCTGAGCCGCCTCACTGAAACTATTGCGGCGAACAACCCCGGCACGCTCTTGTCTTTCAGCGAGTACAACTACGGCGGAGGCAACCACATTTCCGGCGGGCTCAGCGAAGTGGATGTGCTCGGCGTTTTCGCGCGTGAGAGCGTGTTCGCTGCGAACTACTGGGAGCTTCAGCTCGACAACGATGCGAACAACGCGTTCGTTTATGCCGCGATCAACTTCTATCGAAACTATGACGGCAAAAACAGCCAGGTTGGCGAGCTCAGCGTGCAAGCGCTCAGTGGTGACAACGCGAAAGTGTCAGCTTTTGCCTTCGCCACAGCGGCAAGCAAACGCGTTTGGATCGTAGCGGTGAACAAAACACGTTCGGCCGTCGCGCTCGATGTGTCAGTCGCCCACGATACTGTGATGAGCAAAGCGCAGCTCATCACGCTCACCAGCGCGGCCGCTCAGCCCGTTGTACAGGGAAGCTATAGCACTGGCGGCAACAGCTTCACGTTCGACGCGCCGCCCTTGAGCGCGACGCTCATCGCACTCGCGCCCTGACGCAGACCCAGCTCATTCAACCGTGACGGCCACCTCGTAACTCGAGGTCATGCGCTGACAAAGCTTGTCCGTGCAAAGAAAGAACACGAGATCAGCTTTCACCGTTTGCGCTCCCTTTGCGCTCGCAGTGAAAGCGGTTTTGAACTGCGGCGTGAGCGCCTTTGGATCAACCAGATCTTTGCGCGCGAATTGCTGCGTCTCCAGCTTCAAACCCGCGCTGGGCGCGAGCTTGGCACTGAAGGGGGTCTCTTGCGAAACCTTGAAGCCATTGATGCCAACGACCGCAAGCACGAGCTTTCCTTGCGCTCCGGCTTTCACTTTTAAAGTGCTACCATCAGTGGCGATTTTGAAGTCCTTGTCCGTGGCAAGCCCATCGGAAGCGCCGCCAGCAAAGGCGACGGACGAACAAAACAGCATTGCAACCATCATCAACTTCATGCGCTTTTCCTTTTCTTCTTCTTGCTACGCGGCGCCTCGGCGCTTGGATTTAAAGTAGCAGCATTCACGATAATTCGCGCGAGATCTCGACCGGTGGTCATCTCGAGCTGTTCGAGCCCCGGCGCAGCATTCACTTCGAGCACGCGGTAGCCGTCCTTCGTTTCCAGCACATCCACACCGGCAAGGCTGAGCCCTGTCACCGAGTGCACTTGTCTCAGGAGCTCAGCGAGCTGGCGCGGCGCTACGACTTCAGATGCTTTGCCGTGGCGTTCGAAGCGAAAACGCGTGCGATTCATGCGTACTTTGCGGCGAATCACCGCCACCACTTGGCCGTTCACGACCAAACAACGCAGTGCTTCATTGGTGGAAAAATGCTGAGAAATCAGCACTTCGTGACCCAGGCCCCACAGTGCCTCCAAAGCGGCCAGACAGCCCTGTTTGGTCTCACAAAACAACGCGCCAAAGGTGGGCTGACCAGAGACACGGCGCAGCAAAACGGGCAGCGAACCCACCGCTTCGATAGCGGCATCGACGTCCTCGGGTTTGCGAATCAAAGCCGCTTTGGGTGTGGGCACACCTGCGAGCACCAAAGTCTGCATGGCCGCAATGCGGTTGCGCACCAGCGCAATGGAGCCAGATGGGTTGAACGCGCGCACACCGGTGGCCTCGAATTGGCTGAGCACGGCGTTTCCATAGGTCTGCATGGACGCGCCGTAGCGAGGAATCACCACTTCTACAGGGCCAGTGCCTTTGGTTTTTTGAGCGCCAACGAAGTTCACATCACCAAATCCAAGGCGGAAATGAATTGGGGAATGGACGTCGACTTGGTGTTTGGCTTTTTTGCCAGCTTCGACGAGCCGGCGCGTAGTGTACGAACGCTTCACTTGCGCGAGGACGAGAAGCCGCATGCAACGGGGCCTACTCGGCAATGAGCGGCGAGAGCAAGACGATCACGGAGGCGTTTTAGGCACCGGGCTGCGAAGCGGGCTCAGATGCTGGCTCGGTGGGAGCAATCGCAGGATCCGCTGGGCTGCTCGCTGGCTCGGACGAGGCACCAGAGACGGGCATGGCTCCAGAGAAGCGCCATTCGAGGGCAATCGTCGCACGCACCAGCGGGGTTCCGATGGCGGAGGTCAACCCGGCGCCAAGCCCCGCGCGAAGGTACCAAGCGTCGGCGAAGCGCCAGTTCGCAGATACCGTTGGCTCAATGGCTACCGTGCTGGCCGAAGCATCACGCGGCGCCGTGAGACCAATCGCCGTGGGAATTTCTACACCAAGAATGATGCGGCGATTGGCAAGCTGAACACCAAACGCCGGGCGCAGCACAAACTCAGGCGCCTGTTTGACGGAGGTGAATTGGGTCACCGACGGATTTCTCCACGCCGCCCCGGCGCCGACGGACCAGACAAAACGACCTCGCTCGCCCGCTGCAACGAAGGTCGCATCGAAACCCGCGGAGCCGTCACTTGTGTAGGCGCCAGGCGAACCGGTTGGGATACTGAGGCGAGCGACCGCACCCACCCGCACTGGACTCTCTTCGTCGCCAAAGAAACGATAACCGAGGCTCGCGCGGAGGTTCCCGAAGGCTGCCGCTTGGCTGGGCTTGTTGACCACGGTTTCAGTTGTCGCGATGCTCTCACCACCCGCATAGAGTTGCACGGGTACAGCAAGACTGAAGCGCATGTTTCTCACTGGCGAGAAGCTTGCGGCCAGGGTGCCAGTCAGTTGGTCACCAACCACACGTGCCACCACACCAGCACCGGTTCGCACCACCAGTGGGTCGCGGCTGTAGCTGAGGTCTAGACGAAGCGCGACCGTTTGTATCGTAAGTGAGTCCGCCGTGAGCCATTGGCTGCCTGGCTCCACTGGAACGTAGCGATCCAATTGAATCCCAGGTTCGTCAGCCACAGCCGTGGACGAGGAAGCCACAGGCGCCGCGATCAGCGCGAGCGTGGCCAACGCTTGACCGCGTACGCGGCGGCGCATCACGAAGAGCAACGCAGCAAGCACCATCGCCGCACCGAAGCCGTCCGTTTGCCCCGAGCTATTGCAGGCGAAGATGCCGCGGCCCGAAGCGACTGCGCCGAAGGACTGCTCGACACATTCGCCTTGCGCACAGACACCGGAGCGACATTGCGTATCACTTGCACAAGCTTCGAGGCGCGACAGACCGCACATCGAGTCTGAACCGCATACGTTCGATGCACATTGGTCGGCAATGTCACAAGCGGTGCTGTTCACTTCTGCACAAGCACCCGTCGCTGGGTTGCAAGCGCCACTCGCACACATCACGGCCGCGTTGTCTGGCGTGCAGCCACCGAGCTCAGCCGGGAGCTGAACCAAGGTGCTGAGCGGATCGCTACAGTTGCCAGTCGCATCACACCATTGCGAGGTTGCGCAGTCAGAATCCGTGGCGCAACCGGTCGTCTCGCCTGTCACACCAGGAACCGTTGGCGGTGCAGCAAAGCAGCCATTGTCGACGATGCCGTCACAATCGTTGTCCGTGCCATCACACACTTCTGTTTGCGCGCTGCCTGCGGTGGCGGAACATTGAGCAGAACCGGCGCCATCACATTGAACAGTGCCAGCGTTGAAGCAACCACCCACACCTGCAAAGCAGCTCGCTCCGACGTCGAAACCATTGTCCACCGAGCCATCACAGTCGTTGTCTGCACCATCGCAAAGTTCGACGCTCGGCTGACCCGCAACTGCCCCGCACGTCGCCGTTCCGTCTTGTTGGCATTGGCGCACGCCTTCTGCTGCGCAAGCACCAATACCTACTGAGCAGCTCACGCCCACATCGAAGTCTTCATCCGTGCTGCCATCACAATCGTTGTCGATCGCGTCACAAGTCTCAGTGGTGGCAGCAAGCGGAGCTACGCTGCATTCACTCGCGCCTTGGCCGTTGCATTGAACCACACCGGCGTTTACGCAAGCGCCCACACCAACAACACAAGCCGCGCCGAGATCAAATCCTTCGTCGACGTCGCCATCACAATCGTTATCGACACCGTCGCACAGCTCAACACTCGGCGAACCCGCCACAGCGCTACAGGCCGCACCGCCGCTGCCATCACATTGGAGCACGCCTGAGGTTTCACACGCGCCCACGCCAACCGAGCAGGCGTTGCCCAATCCAAAGCCTTCGTCGACCGAACCATCACAGTCGTTGTCCACGGCGTCACAAGTTTCAGACGTCGGCGAAGAAGGAACCGCGTCGCAGGTTGCTTGACCGTTACCGTCACACACGCGCACGCCGCCGGCGAGACAAGCGCCTACGCCATTGGTGCAAGCGGCGCCCAGGTCGAAGCCGTCATCGGCCGTACCGTCGCAGTCGTTATCGATGCCGTCGCAGACCTCTGTGCTGCTGGCGTTCGGAACTGCGTTGCAGGCGGCCCCGCCTTGACCATCACAAGCGAGCACGCCGCCATTTTCGCAAGCACCAATGCCATTGGTACACGCAGCGCCCAGGTTGAAGCCCTCGTCGGTCGCGCCGTCGCAGTTGTTATCGATGCCGTCACACACCTCAGTCGATGAAGGCAGCGGCGAGGCACTGCATTCGCTCGCGCCCGCACCGTCGCACTGAACGATGCCGGCGTTCAAACACGCGCCAACACCTTCGTCGCAGGCAGAGCCCAGCGCAAAATCCTCGTCCACATCTGCGTCACAATCGTTGTCAATCGCGTCGCAAAGCTCAGTGCTCGGCGTTCCCGCAACGGCACTACAAGACACGCTGCCTTGCGCGTTACATTGTGTCACGCCCGACGCTTCACATGCCCCCACACCAACGCTGCAGGCCGCGCCAAGCGTGAAGTCTTCGTCGACAGAGCCGTCGCAGTCATTGTCCACCGCGTCGCAGGTTTCAGCGCTTGGCGGAGGCGTCACGGCATCACAAACCGCTTGGCCGTTGCCGCCGCAGATCAAGACACCGGACGTTTCACATGCGCCTTGGCCATTCGAACACGCGGCACCCAAATCGAAACCGTTATCCACGCTGCCATCGCAGTCGTTGTCGACACCGTCGCAAGTCTCTGGCGTGCTTGTGTTGGGAATGGCATCGCAAACAGCGGCGCCATTTCCGTCGCAAATATAGACACCGGCGTTTTGGCACGCACCGACACCATTGGAACAGGCGAACCTAAGTTGAAACCATCATCGACTTGGCCATCGCAGTCGTTATCGAGCGCATCACACACTTCAGCAGAAGCGGGACCAGCAACGGCACTGCAAGCCGCTGTTCCCTGGGGCGTGCATTGAATCACACCGGAGCTTTGGCACACGCCAAGACCGGCGGTACACGCCGAGGCGACGTTGAAACCCTCGTCCGTATCGCCGTCACAATCGTTATCGATTGCGTCGCACGTTTCAGTCGTTGGCAGGCCAGCGACGGCATTACACGCCGTGGCGCCGCCCGGTGCACATTCGATTGTGCCACTTGCCACGCAAGCGCCCACGCCAACACTGCAAGCGCCGCCAAGGACAAACCCTTCGTCCGTCGAGCCATCGCAGTCATTATCAATGGTGTCGCAAATCTCGGTCGACGGTTGATTGGCAACGGCGCTGCAGCTCGTTGAGCCTTGCAGGTTACACTGCAACGTTCCGTTGGCAGCGCAGGCACCAACGCCCGCCGAGCAAGTCGAACCCACAGAGAAGCCTTCGTCGGTAGAACCGTCGCAGTCATTGTCGGTGCCATCGCAAATTTCTGCGGTGGGGCAGCAAGCAGGTTCTGTCAGCGTGATCGAAGCCGCCGCGAAGCTAGGCATGACGTCTGGCGTGGGGGCAGCGAGATCGATGCCGCTGTAAATCGCACGCAAGTCTTGTGAGCCAACACCAGTCCAGCCGCAGGTAGGTGCAAAGCTGAACGAGTACACGCCATCGCCGTCTTCGTCCCGATCAATGCCTACCGGAAGCCCAGCAACATAGAAGGTGACAACGCCTTTTCCTGGTCCGATGACCGCCGTATTGGTCACATCATCGGTCACCGTCGCTGAGAGCATTTGGGAGCAAGAACCGATTTGAAGCGTCGCTCCAGCGCCTGCTGTAAGCGTGACGTGGGACGCGTGGCCAGTCGTTGGAGGTGGAGGATTGGTGAAAGTGGTGATGCGCGCGGTACCCGTGATTTGTGGCTGCGCCGAAGAGCGCGCGACAATTGCCATCTCCACACCGATGGCTTCGGGCAAATTGGCGGGAGCCGTGACCGTGAGCGTGACGGTTGTTTGCTGCCCTGCCGCAACCGTGACGGAAGACGGGGCGACCACGCCACTCCACCCCGCAAGCCCACCAGAAACAGTGAGCGTGTAGTTGTCATTCTGGAAGCCGAGATTCTTCACATCGAGCTGGTAGGTAACGACCTGCGGCTGGCTCGCACTTGCATCGATGACGACGCTCGCAGGGCCGTTGTTGAGCACGACAACACCGTACTCGCCGTAACAAGACAAGCCCATGATCGCGAAAGTCGTGGCGATATCGTTGCCCCATCCACCTCCTGAATCTTGGGTGTCATTGAGGTAGGTGAGTGATTGCATCAGCGAGCTGTTGCCAATGGCGGGCACACCGGCGGAGCACAACGCAAACACCGCCGTCCCGGTATTGTACGCGTCGGGCGCATCTTCATCGAGCGGACCCCATGCGTACCCGTTGCTCGACTGCCGACTGTTCAACAAGGTGACCAAGCCTTGAATGTTCGTGTCTGAGTCGGCGAACCCGGCGGCTTTCAGACCAATGATGGCCCAAGCAGCTTCGAAGTTGTAATAGGTACCGGTAATGTCGGATGGGTCGTTGGCATGTGCGATGATATAAGCGGCGGCTGAATCCAGTGCAGCTTGTTAGGCGGCCGCTTTTGCACCATCTACGCGCAATTTGGCCTGTTTGAGGCCAATCATGATGCGCGCTGTTGCCGGAATATCACCCCAGTTCACCGGCAATATGAAACCATCCTCGGTCCACACGTTGTCCGGGTTTCGTATGGTGAGCGCGAAATCCACCGCGTCCACCAAGTTGTTGGCATAAGCAGTGGTGACATAAGCGTCGTACCCGGCAAGACCAAGAATGCCGTAGCTATCATTCGAAACGCCGCCCCACGAACCTCCGCTCTGAAACGCAACAAGCTGGTTGGCAACCGCGCCAATACCAGTGGTCGCGCTGGTGTCGACAGTGAAACCACCAGCCTTTGAGCGCGAGAGTCCATAGAGCGCAGCACCCTGACGATGGCACGCAATACAGCCACCGGTGTCTACAAAATGCACGACGTCCTGAGTCAGGAAGTTCACACCTCGTTGCGCAGCCTGCGCATTCGTACACCCGGAACGGCCAAGGCGATTTGCGTTGTGCTGGACAGGACGAGAAGA
>JBIKMD010000109.1:0-8289 GCA_044359465.1 Myxococcota bacterium | reverse complement strand
CGAAGATCTTGAGCGCGGCACTTCCGCTCCTCGACAACTTCGCGTTCGGAGCGGACAAGATCACGCCGCCGTCGCTCGTGAACCGTCCGATTTCGGACTGGAACGCGTTCCGCGTGAAGACTGCAGCAGATCTCGATGCCGACAACAACTTCGGCTTCGCAACCATTCGTCCAGCGCGTCGTTTGAAGTTCATTGAGAACTTCAAGAACACCAACTTGATCGCGAATGACTTCTACGCCGGCGCGCCAAGCACTGAGAAGTTGAACGGCGTGGTCACGTTGATCACCACTATCTCGCCAGCCTACGGCCTCGTGCCCATCGGCTTTGGCGCAGGCTTCGATTCGGAGAACAACGGCACCTTCGACACCTTGCCAGGTGTGGACACGCGCTTTGCTCCAAACGCGGTGCACGCGCGTTACGCCGCGCCTGCCAAAGAGCTTTCGGACAACGAAATCATTGCCGTCACGGTTGGTACCAACTTGACGGACTTGACCCGCGAAACGCCAAACTCGAAGTCGACGCGCCTCAAGGGTGTCGTTTCGCGCAACACGACGACACGCATTGGCTTCAGCAACTCTGAGCTTCCGTCGCTGACGGGCGCCGTCGAAGGCATCGTGTTCCCGGCAGCGCCAACCTACGTGAAGGGCACGAACACGCTCACGCTGCCAGCCATGACCAAAGAAGCTGGCGCGCCTGCGGCGGACGCAGTTGTGCTTCGCGTGTCGCGTGACACCGTTGCGCTCACCTGGAACGTCATCATCAAGCCAGGCGCGATTGGTGCAAGCCCACTGGTCCTCCCAACGATCGGTCTTGTTGGCGGCGACACCATCATCAGCGACGACGCTGGCGAAAGTGAGCTGGTGCTCGCAACCACCGCGCTGCGCTTTGGCGCAGGCTTCAGCTTCGAGACGTCGTTCTCGCCAAAGAGTGGCAAGGACCTCGACGCCCTCGCGGGTGAAGTGTCGAGCTTCTCGCTCTACTACGCACGCGCGAACCGTCAGTAATCGCTTCGCGTCGGTAGCTAGCTAAAACGAAAGGGCCAGAGATCGCGCGAGCAATCTCTGGCCCTTTTTTGCGAGCGTTGTATGAGGATGACATGCTCACGCTCGCCCAATATCCAGTTCCTCAGATTCCCGCTGATCCGCGCGTGCAAAAAGCGATCGATGCCCTGCGCTCGCGATCGCATGCGCGTTATGGTTTTCTCGATGCCAGCACAGAAGACACGAGCGCCATTGCAGCCATGGCTGACAAGCTGCGCGCACAAAGTGATGATTTGATTGTGCTTGGCATTGGCGGTTCGGCGCTTGGCGCCATTGCCGTGCTCAATGCGACCAATGCCCCACAGCGCGCGCGTGTGCACGTGCTCGAAAGTCCAGATCCGGTTCACCTTTCTGCCGTGCTCGAGCGGCTCGATCCCAAACGCACGGCGGTGAACATTGTTTCAAAGTCGGGCACCACGCTCGAGACTTTGTCGCAATGGAGTGTGATCGAAGCCTGGCTCAAGGCCGCTGGCGCGTTCTCACAAGATCGGGTGGTGATTACGACGGATCCCACAAGCGGACCGCTTCGCGCGTACGCGACGGCGAACAACTATACGACGCTCCCGGTGCCTGAGCTGATCGGCGGCCGCTATTCCGTGTTTACTCCCGTAGGTTTGTTGCCGCTCGCGTGGGCTGGCATCGACCTCAAAGGCATTGCGCGCGGTGTGAAAGCAGGCGCTGAGCGCTTTGACCTGGCGGCGCAGCTCGCCACCACGCTCGTGCATGCGCAGCTCAAAGAGCATCGTCCCATGGTGATCGTCTGGCCTTATGGTGAGCGGCTGCAACCCCTCGGACGCTGGTTTCAGCAGCTATGGGCTGAGTCTCTTGGCAAGGCCGTCCATACGGACGGTACTGTCGCACATGTAGGTAGCACGCCGGTGGCCTGCGTCGGACCGAACGACCAACATTCCATGCTGCAGCTGTTTGGCGACGGGCCAAAAGACAAACACTATCTCTTTGTGGCGGCCCGCTCCGTGCCAAAGACGCTCACCGTCAAACAAACGATTGCCGGCAGCGAGTTCCTTGCTGACAAGAGCCTGCAAGACATTTTGCTCGCTGAAGCCCGCGCGACGTTTGCGGCTTTGGCGTCGCAAGGTCATCCGTGCAGCTTCTTGTCGCTCGATGACATGAGCGCAGAATCGATTGCCAGCCTGCTCGTGCAGCTCATGTCCGCCACGGTGATTGGCTCGGCGCTTTACGATGTAGACCCCTTCGACCAGCCCGCGGTCGAGCTCGGCAAACGCATCGCGTTAGGCCTTTTGGGGCATGCCAAACACAAGGCCGAAGCCGAGGCGATGGCAAAGTTTCTGCCTTAGGTTTACGAGCGCAAAGCGCAAGGCCGGCTAAAATCCGCCTTGTGAGTAGCGATAAGACCGAGCGCACGGCGGTCACCGTCATTGAACGGCCGCCGGATTCCGCCATCAACAGCAAAGCCTGTCTCGTGCTGATCTACGGCGGAGAGCTGGGCAAACGGTTTACCCTCGAGCCTCCGGCTGGCATCAGCATTGCGGGCTCGACGCCGATGCGCACGTTGAATGTCGGTCGTTCGAGTGGTTGTGAGATCCAGCTCGATGAAGAATCGGTGTCTCGCAAACACGCCAGCTTCCTTGTTCATCTAGATGGCCGCGTCGTTGCACGCGATCATGGTTCGACCAACGGCACCTACGTGAATGATCGCGCGATCAAAGGCGACTTCGATTTGCGTGATGGTGATCTCGTGAAGATTGGCCGTACCATCTTCAAATACCTCACGAGCATGAACATCGAAGCGCAGTACCACGAAGAGATCTACCGTCTCACGACGACGGACGGTCTCACGGGCGTGTATAACAAGCGCTATTTTTTGGAATCGCTCGAACGCGAAATGGGGCGTTGTTATCGCTATCAGCGGCCGCTCTGTTTGGTGATGATCGATATCGACCACTTCAAGAAGATCAACGACGAACATGGTCACCTGGCAGGTGACACCATTCTCAAACAAGTTGCCGTGATCATCGCGGCGCATGTGCGGCGAGAGGATATTTTCGCGCGTTACGGCGGCGAAGAATTCGGCCTCATTTTGCCAGAAGTGGAAGGCGAGGGCGCGCTCGTGCTTGCCGAGAAGCTGCGCGGTCTCATTGAACAAGCCGCCCTGCAATGGGATGGCAAGGTCATTCCCGTGACCATCAGTTTGGGTGTGTCGGCGTTGCCTCCAGAGAACGCAACGCCCGAAGAGTTCATTCAAGCTGCCGACGAATGTTTGTACGCTGCAAAACACGCGGGGCGTAACCGAGCGATTCTTGCTGCGCCGCGCGCTGCCGCTCCTGTTGTTCCACCGGCAGACGCTGAAGACATCAAACCAGTCTAAACAGTGATTGCGATCAAAACCCGCGCGAGACGAGATCGAGCGCGGTGTCTTCGTAGAACTGGCGATAATCAAAGCTGAACACGAGACCGAACACCTGACCCACTTCTGTGATGTGATCGCCGGAGATGGTGCCGCGGAAGTTGCCCCATTTGGCGCTCGGCACGGTGACGAGCCCATCAGACGCTGCGCCATCAACCAGGTCGAGCACCGTCCAAGGCGCAACCAGGTAGGCAGAGATGGCAACGCCTGTTTTGATGCCAAAGGGATCCGCGATCCCTGTGTATGACTGGTAGTAGACACCCGGCGCGTCCGGCGTGAGCGCATTGAACTTCGCCATCTCTGTTTCGCTGAGCGCAGCCACGGCGCCCCAGTCGAGCCCAAGCTGTGCGAGCAAGAAGTCCACAGCTTTGCTCACGGGACCTGGAATGAGCTGCAACGCAACGTCTGCAACTTTGCTTCCGCGATGCGGGCCGGCGATCGACGTGTAACTTGCGACTTGGCCAGCCATGCCGAGCTGAGAGATCATGTAGCGCGCATCAATGGTGCCTTGGCTGTGTGCAATGATGTTCACCTTGCCGCTGGTGAGCGCCTGGATCTGTTGTTTGAGCTCCTGCGCGCGTTGCGCCGGCTTGGCGAGCGGCGTGAGCGAGGCGACGTAGACCTGAAAGCCAAGGGCGCTCAGGCGGTCTTCAATGCCATAGAAGTAGTCGTAGCCAAGGATCGAATCGAACCCGCCCATGCCGTGTACGAGCACGATTGGATATTTTGACGCTGGCGCTGGGCCTGTCCAAGCCACCTTGACGGCGCTTGCAGAGGACGTCGTGCCAGCGTGATTGACGCTTTTGACGAGAAAAGTGGAGGTGGCGCCCTGTGTGAGCTCAACGCCGATCGCAAAGGTTCCAGACGCATCGGCAAACCCGGATGCCACCACGCTTCCCGCGCTTTCGATCTGTATGCCCATGCCCGGCGCACTACTTCCGCGAATCGTGTAGCCCGTTCGGCTCGCTGTCTTAGGCTGCGCCGGATCGAGCGCAGGAATCGGCGGTGCGGCGCCGTTCATGACCGGCGCCACACGAACCATGAGCGGTGCACTCTCGATGCCCGCTTTGCTCGTCGCAACCACGGTGAGTGTGTTGTCCACTTGTTGTTTGAGCACGACGTTCAATTCGAACGAGCCGTCTGCATTCGCTGCTGCCGCGAGGTCACGCGCGCCGCCGGTGATGCGCAGTGCGGCGCGTGGCGACGTGCTCCCTCGAACGGTGGCGACAAGGCCGTCCACGCGTACCGCTCGTGTCAACGCGAGATCTGGAGCGGCTTTCGATTGTGCTAAGTAACTCGTGACGTCACGTGAATGGTGCTGCACGACGCGACGATTGTACGCGCTCACCTCTGAGACTTGCCCTTCCAAGTGCGCGCTAATGGCGTTCGTCCGATCGGCTTCGAGCGCAACATAGCTTTGAAATCGGCCGTCAGCGTTTGCTTGCGTGACAACCTTCGACGCACCACCTCGAATCTCGATGTGCGCCATCGGAGGTGCTGCGCCGCTGACGAACAGTGCGTTCTCTTCGGTCGTGTCGGGCAGAGGATCGAGCGTGACTGCAGGTGAGCAAGCAGTGAGCAAGAGCAGAAGCACGGCGACTCTTTGCATTGGCACCTCAGGTGTGGGGAGAAACGCTCATCGAACACACACTTGGGTGCAAGAATTTGTGCCCTCGCATTGGTGGCGCGGTGCGTCAGGGCTGCGGGAGGGCGGATCTGCAGCGGTCCGTTACACTGGGCTCGTGCTTAGGCCCATCTTCATCCTCCCCGTTTTTGCTGTGGTGCTCGCTAGCGGTGGATGTGAGAGCACATCGCGTGGGCGCATTTCGCTGGAAGAGGCTTGTAATCCCGGATCCGCACGCATCTGCAAATGTGATGCATTCAGTGATGGTGCGCAGCTCTGTGGTTCGGACCTGATCTGGGAGAGCTGCAATTGCAGCATCGCTTTGTCGGCTGCCTATTGCTCCGAAGACTACGTTCTTGGCGAAGAGGCAAAGTGCATCGCCGAGGCCCCCACTTGCGAGATCCTCGCTCCACTTTCCGGCACGCTTCTCGGCAATAAGCTCCGCACCAGTACACTAGGGGCGCCTTATGCAACCCGCTTCGAAGTTGGCACTGCTCTCGATGCTGAAAGTGTTTTGCTGGTGAGCGGATCCAATCGCTACTCCGCGGCAGCCGTGCAGGGCATCGCGGTCTTCGACAATGTCACGCTTGCGAACGACGGTATGAGCGAAGTCAGTGTGACGTGTTTTGGTCGAGCAGGTGTTCCCAAAAAAATTCCGCCGGTGAGCTATCTCGTCGATTCGACTGCGCCGGGTCTCACTGTGTCGCAGCCGCAAGCCGATACGCACTTTGGTCCGGCCAGCACCTTCCAAGCTTGCGCCACAACTACAGGCGGCGACACTGAAAGCCTTTGCGCGTCCGCCGCTGGGCAGCCTGAAGTCTGCATCGCTACTGACGGCTGCATTCCTCTTTGGTGTCCGGGTGGCGCGCCGTTTAGCGTGACAGTGCGATCAACTGATCGCGCTGCTAACGAAACAGTCACAACCATCCCCGGTGTCTCGTGTGCGTCCAACGCGACGATGGTGCTGGTGCAAAACCCTGCGCAAGGAGAGCGCGTGCTTGCGGCCGATCAAACGGCGCCGCGAAAAGACCGCGATGCCCAACGCTTGGGCGCGCAGTACGATGTGACTGTGTGCACCAGCGCCAATGCTGGAGTGGCGCGTCTTTACGCCGGACGCGTTGGCAACGCAGCGACGATGCTTGCTGAGAGCAGCACGTTCATTGCTGCCGCAACGCAGTGCCCAGAGGGCTACTCACACGTCGTCATGTTCGACGTCACCTTGCCAGAGAGCAGCACGCTGCCTGGAGGTGATCTCGATCAAGCCACGCGCTTGTTCGCGGAGGTTGACGAGGTGTCGCGCGAGAGAGGCACAAGCCCAAGCGTGGACGTGTGGGTCGATTCGACGGCGCCTCTTCTCAGTTTGTATCCGCGCCCATTTTGCGGAGGCGTCTATGCAGGCACTGGCCCGTTCACAACTGACGTTTGGCTCTACGCTAATGTCAGCTCATTCTCGTTCATCACCACCCATCCCGATCAAAATGGCGCGGCGCCGCTCGCGCGGATGCCCACCGAGGTGGACGCGATCTATGGCTATGCCAAGTATGCAAATGTTCAATTCTTGCCGGGGACAACCCTTGCGAGTGTGACCATCACTGAAAGTAGCGGAAACATCACGCGCCTTCCCGATCCATGCGCCTACACCGTCGGGGATAACATCGCAGCCTATTGGATGCTCCCAAACGCGAACTTTGGGGTAGGCAATGAAGGCCCTACCGGCAGTACCGGCGCGAGCGGATGGCAAGGAACCTTGCGTATCTCCGCTGACATTCCAACGGGCTCGGTCGACTTCGTGAGCGATGTGCACGGTACCTTGGCGACGGGTGTGCCTTGCGTGAACCAAGTTGTACCGTACAACCTGCGCTGTGAAGCGGAAGTGCAGGTCAGCCTTGCGGATGCAGCGAGCGCCACCATCACAGCTACGATTTCTGCTCCCGGACGCAGCCCAGGCCAGACCTCAACCACGGTTCGGATCGATACAACACCGCCACTTGCGCCAACGAATGTCAGCGCAACAATCGTCGATAGGCGCGCAGGCACTTTCGACATCAGGTGGACGGCGCCAGCCGGTGAACGCGTGAGCGATTACGATGTGTACGCCGTGAAGAATGCGCAGATCGGCGAACCCCTTCCGCCAGGGGCTGAGTCCTTCAACTACTTAGGTGCTACGTCGCTGCCGGGGCAGCCCGATGGGATTCGCGTCTATAACCGCGTGATCGAACAAAGCTACGGCTTTGCTGTTTGCGCGAGAGATGCATCAGGAAACCGCGGTCCCTGTGCTTTCGTGCAAGACTTGGCAGCGCACTTCAACATCGCCTCGTTTGCGAACGTGCTGCCCAATGACAATCCGTGGCCTACTGATGGCTCGTGCGATCACAATGGGGATGGCATCAACGATGTCTTGCTCGGCACCTACACAGGGCGCTCGTACTTGTATTTTGGACAGCGGCAGGCCTCATCGCTGGCCGCGATTGCGGTGACCTTCAGTGGCGAAAGCGGCGCCTATTTCGGTTGGCAGGCCAAATGC
Organism: Myxococcota bacterium; assembly: GCA_044359465.1. Taxonomy (GTDB): domain Bacteria; phylum Myxococcota; class JADLHZ01; order JADLHZ01; family JADLHZ01; genus JADLHZ01. The sequence goes on along the minus strand of JBIKMD010000109.1, from coordinate 715 downwards.
GCTGGTGACCTCGATGGTGACGGACTTGCTGACATTGTCATTCCGGCGAGCGGTGCCGACGTGGTCTACATCTTCAAGGGCCGGACGCAGTGGCCGGCGACGCTCACGCATCTGGATGCCGACGCGACCGTGGAGCTCGACACTACCTCAGCGCCGGATTTGGCAGGCGCCGGCCTTGGCGGCAGCGTCGCGCGGCTTGGTGACTTCGATGGCGACGGTGCGGACGATCTTGCAATCGGGGCTTCAAACTATGGCTACAACGAGATTAGCGCGCGCTACGAAGGCGGCTATTTGGGCGGGTACGGCCAGGGACTCGTTTTTGTCCTACGCGGCGTTCGCCAGGGTGAAGCGATGCCGGGGCGCATGTTCGCGCCTGCAGATGAGGGTTCGCGTCTCATCCGCATCACTGGCGAGGCTCCGCCGTTCTCGCACAACTTTGGTTACGATCTGCAGGGCATTGGCCGCTTCGATCCGAACGCTGGCGGCACAACACTGCTCTCCTGTGGTTGGGGTGGGCGCAACGGCTACAAACGCGGTTGGGCTATCACCGGTACGCAAGGGATGAGCTTCCAGCAGTCTGTGCTGGACCATGAGCGCACGATGGACTTCTACCAGCGCAGTGATTGCACGAGCTCGGCAGTCGTCGGCAGCGCGTTGAACACCACCATCTTCGCGAACATTGGCACCCTCGTTGAGCAGCGTGACCTCCCTGGGC
>JBIKMD010000108.1:0-8295 GCA_044359465.1 Myxococcota bacterium | reverse complement strand
GGACGCCTGTACGTTCGTTGGCGCAGTCTATGTCTACCGGCGTACCGCGGGGGTCTGGGCGCAAGAGGCTTACTTGAAAGGCGCTGACACAGACGAATTCGACGCGATGCAGTTTGGGAGCTCGGTCGCGATCTCCGGCGACACGATCGTCGTTGGCGCGCCCGAAGAGTCGAGCAGCACGACAAGTGTGATCAACGGTGCCTCTGGCGGAGCGACCGATGTCGGCGCAAACCAAGCAGGCGCGGCTTATGTTTTCGTTCGCAACGCAGGCACGTGGACACAGCAGGCTTACTTGAAGGCGTCCGATCCCCAAGCGTCTGATTACTTCGGCTTCGATGTCGCTATCGACGGTAACACCGTCGCTGTCGGCGCATGGAACGAGAATCCTGGCGGCGGCGCAGTTTATGTCTTCACGCGCACGGGCTCCACGTGGAGCCCGCAGCAAAAGCTCAAAGCTCCCAACGGTGCAACAGGCGATCAGTTTGGTTATTCGGTGGGTGTGTCGGCCGACACCTTGGTTGCTGGCGCCTACTCCGAAGATGGCCTCTCGCCGATCGTCAGCGGCGCGTCTGGCCCTACCGGCGCAAACAACAACGACGACGCTACCGACGCGGGCGCTGCCTACGTCTTCACGCGTAGCGCTGGCGTGTGGACACAGCAAGCGTATCTCAAGGCAGGGAACGCAGCGACTCAGCAGCTGTTTGGCAGCTCGGTCGCGCTCGCAGGCGACTCGGTCATCATCGGCGCTCCCGGCGAACAGAGCAGTCAGAACACCATCACCAATGGTCCGACCGGCCCAACAGACACGCTCGCATCAAGCGCTGGCGCCGCTTATCTGTTCACGCGGACCGCTGGCGTTTGGTCGCAGCAAGCCTACATCAAGGCTGCCAATGCCGACGCGCTGGACCGCTTCGGCACCGATGTCGCCCTCTTAGGCAACACAGCAGTGGTGGGTGCGCGGGGCGAGCAAAGCGCGTCAACTTTGTTCGTGAACGGCCCAAGTGGCGGTACGGGGTCGCTCGACAACACTCAGAATTCCGCTGGAGCGGCGTACATCTTCCGCCGCACCGGCAGCGCGTGGGAACAGAGCGCGTACTTGAAGGCCCCGAACGCCGAAGGCGGCGACGAGTTTGGCTGGTGCGTGGCGGTGTCTGCGAACCTTGTCTCCGTGGGCGCGCGCTACGAATCGAGCGCTGACACCACCATCAGCCCAAGCAGCTCCGCCAATAACAACAACAACGACAGCTCGCAGTCCGGCGCCGTCTACGTGCATTCCCGCTAAGGAAAGGAGCCGACGATGATAGTCCCCCAGTGCTCACTCTCACTGTTGAAGCGCATGCGCGTGACGACCGTTCATTTTGCCGTGTTTTGCTTATTCATGCTCACCGCCTGCAACAACTGTCCGATTGGAACTTTGCGCGTCCAAGATCGCTGCTTGCCCTTTGATCCCGTGCGCGGACTGTGTGTGCCCATTTGCGAAGGCCGCAGCTGCGGCGACGATGGTTGCGGTGGTTCGTGCGGCGTTTGCGATGGTGGCACGCCGAACTGCGTACTTGGTCAATGCGTCGCCGAGTGCACGGCGAGCTGCGACGGCCGCTCATGCGGCGACGATGGCTGCGGCGGCACCTGCGGCAGTTGCCCGGACGGTGGGGCGTGTACGGGCTCCGGCCAGTGCATACCCAAGGCGTTCAGTTGTGAGGCGCGCTATTATGCCGATGGGGCCGTTTGCGATTGCGACTGCGGCGCTGCCGACCCTGATTGCGAAGATACATCGCTCGATGTCGTTGGGTGCGAGCTGCGCGGCGCCACGTGTGATGCCGCGTCCGCTTGCGTAGGCGGCGGCACGTGGACCTGCGACGAGCTACGCTACGACGATGGGCTTCAATGTGACTGCAACTGCGGCGTGCCAGACCCCGATTGCAAGAACGATGCGTTCGTGATCGCAGGCTGCAGCACGGGGGAGATCTGCAGCGCTGCAGGGGTCTGCGAACCACTGTGCACGCCAAGCTGCGACGGCAAAGCTTGCGGCAACAACGGCTGCGGCGGAAGCTGCGGCGACTGCTCGGCACCGACTCCATTTTGTAACCTGGGCACCTGCGGCGCGACGTGTGTGCCGAGTTGCGACGGGCGCGTCTGCGGCGATGACGACTGCGGCGGCAGCTGCGGCAGCTGCGCGGTAAGCGAATCCTGCGTGGGCGGCACTTGTGCGCCGCTGCCAAACGAACTCACCTGCGCCGGCGGCCGCTGCGGCGGGAACGCACCAGGCGGCTGCTCTTGCGCGGCCAGCTGCCTTAGCGGGGGCGCGCCGTGCTGCGCAGACGCCGAAGCGGTGTGCGGTTGTTTTCCAAAGTGCACGGATAAGGCTTGCGGCGACGACGGCTGCGGCGGGAGCTGCGGGAGCTGCGACGCGGGCGAGCGCTGCAGCGCCACCCAGGTGTGTGTGCCCGATCTCTGCGCGCCCGATCCCTGCAATGGTCACGGCGCGTGCTCACCGTCCGCTGGCGCGTGCAGCTGCAGCGTTGGCTATGACGGGATCAGCTGCGACGTGTGCGCGTCCGGGTACGTGGGGTACCCGACGTGCGTTGCGTCGCTGTGCGATGTGACGTCGTGCAATGGCCACGGCGATTGCGACCCGCTGAGCGGCGACTGCACCTGCGCGACTGGTTTCACCGGCCTTGCTTGCGAATCGTGCAGCGGCGTGGGCGTGTATCCAAGTTGCGAGTAACTCGGGAAAATTGGGCGATGAACCAGGGGTGAACCCTAAAGCTGATCGGCGAGCGAGCCGTCACGGCACGTTCTTGGGGGTTGAGTAGACCTTCGCGGCGGATCGGCAAAGTGGCTACGGTCTATGTTCAAGCGATGCATGCCGCAGGAGCGCTGCCAGTGGCGAAACACTTTCCTGGTTTTTGTGGTGCTCTTGAACAGACTCGACGTTGAGCTCGTGCGTGCCGGCATTACCGATGGCGACTGACAAACTTTCTGCCGTCTTTGCCGAGCACACGATATCCGAATGGAGTGCCTTCGACTCGCTGCGCGCACAGAAACGGGTGAGCATAAGGTGTCCGATAGTATGAGTTGCCGATTGGGCACTTCAAGAAAAGCACGGTTTGGCGTAGCGGCAGGCAACTCAGAAGTGTTCAGCAAACTTCATCGCACCCGCGAGAAAGGCTGCAATGTCGCGAACCTTGTCTGGTGTGACGTAACGCCGTCGCTGGCGAACAAGAGAAGGACGAATGTTTGTGGCAGATTTACGACTTCGTTGGGCGTGATGAGATTGCGCACACGCGTTTTTACCAAGGTGTGGTCAAAGTGCTCCTTGAAGAGGACCGCGAAGGCACCTTGCGTGACATCGCGTTCGTCGCGCGCAACTTCAAGATGCCAGCCGAAGATTTGATTGAAGACTACCATGCGCGGATTGAAGTGATGCGTGCGACCTCGGGCATCGACCGCAATATCTTCTTACAGAAGGTCTATTTCCCCGTGCTCAAACAGCTCGGTGTGACACGTGCCGACCTTGTTCGCGCCATTCGCAATGGCGAAAACGCGTCCGGCGAGCTGATGGCTGGGCAAGTCGCCTAAAGTTCGGACTTCTGTTAGGCTTTCCTTGTGAAAGTCGCGCCACTCTTCCTCTTTCTCTCTGCTTGTTTTGCCTTGCCCCCGTCGTTCAGCGGCAAGGCGGTCACACCCTCTGGTTTGTTTGGGCTCAGCGCAGTCGAAGGTACGAGCGCGCTCGGGACGAGCTTCGTTCGCGACCGTCTTCGTCTTCGCGGCGAAGGCCTCGATGGGCTCATTCAGGCGCAAATTTTCGACGCCGCCGGTGTGCTCGTGGCGACGCTCTCCATCTTGAGCAAAGCCGCCACCGAGGCCGAGCTGCAACTCGATGCAGCGGGTGCCGCAGCCATTGAAGCGACGAGTGGCGTATTGACCTTGCGAGTGTCTCACCAAAGCTTGGGTTTTGCCTCTCGCGACATCACCTTGCTACGTGGACCAGCGGGGCCTGTGGGTGCGAGTGGTCCACCCGCGACCGTCACAGGCAGTCAGTTCATTAGCGTGACGGGCAACCAAATTGCGCTCAAACAAGATGCGTGTAGCGAAGGCCAAGTGCTCAAGCTCGTGGGCGGCGCCTGGAGCTGCGCTGCAGATGAGGTGAATGCGGCGAGCGCCGGCGTCAGCTCGATCACGGCAGGTAACGGCGTCATGGTTTCTAACGCCACCGGCGCAGTGACTGCTTCTGTCGTGTTTGGCCTGACCAGCAATACAGTCGCGCGCGGCGACCACGATCACTTTGGGGCAAGCTTTAGCGGCAACACCACGGCTAAAGCCCTCTCTGTTTATAATGAGTCGACAACCGTAGGGGCTGAGACTTGCGCGATTTACGGTGAAGCCGCCGTGTCCCAAAACGGGGCTTTTACGCGCGCAGCCATTCGTGGCTCCAGTTATGCCGACACTAACGGCGTTGGTGTGATTGGTGATGCACAAGGTCCCGGCGCCAAAGGCGTGGCCGGCATTGCTTCGGGGAGTGATGATGCAGCCGGTGTGTTTGGTTATGTGAACACCGCATCCGCGACGGCCTACGGTGTGTGGGGAACGTCGGAGAGCGGACTTGGCGTGGGTGTGCTTGCGCAGCATGCGCAACCAGATGGTGTCGCGCTGCGCGTGCAAGGCGTCGCCGATTTTAGTGCCGGTGCCACGAAGTTGCCGCTGCTCTTTGCCGCGAACGCCGCGTCGGCAGATGTGTCTGCGCTGGCTTGCACCTCGGGTTACGTGGCACTCAGCGGCGGCTGTTACGGGAGCACTGCGCTGCTCACAGCGGCGACCTACAATACGTCTACGGGCACTTGCAGCGCAGGCTCCTTCTCCCCTGGCACGGGTCAGCACAATGCGTTTTGTTGTCGTACGAGCGGCAGCGTAGCAGCGGAGGTTGTGTGTCTACGCGCACAATGATGCTGCTCGCCATCTTGCCTGCTTGCACGCAGACGCCGGTGTCCATCGAAGCACGCCAGAGGACCGCGCAGACTGCGGCGCTGACAGGCGAACCCGGTGAGCGCGGAGCGACTGGCGCGACAGGGGTGATGGTCGGCGCTGGTGGATGGGTGGGAGTCACGAACGACGTCGTGTCGCTTGCAGCGCCGGCGGCTTGTTCTGACGGGAGCCTGCTTAAACACACGGCGGGGAGCTTGGCATGCGCGGCAGATGAAAAAGGAGCGATCGCTGGCGTGGCGACCTTGGAAGCGGGCCTTGGAGTTCTTGTCTCTTCGACATCGGGCAATCTCATTATGAGTGCGCGGACGGGCACGTCGTCACAAGATTGCGCGCCCGGACTGCACGGACATGCGGGCGCGGTTTGGAGAGGGAGTAGCATTGGGCGCGGCTTCTCTGTCATCAATCAGTTGGAGGACGACCCTGCCTTTCCCGCAACGCCAGCGAATCCGAGCCAAGGTGGTATTTACGCCGAGATGAGCAGTGGAACGCCGGGGACAGATTTTACTGTCGCTCCCACAGTGTACCACGCTGCGATCATTGCCAGGAACACCGCACCTGGTGGCGTTGGGCTCATAGGTGAGTCGCGAATGGGTGGTGGCGTCGGCTCTACGCGTATGGGCGTGGCTGGTTACGCTAGCGCGGTTGGTGTGTTTGGGAAGGGTAGCAGTGGTGCCATGGGCGTACATGCTTTCGCTGATCAAACAGGCACGGTTGCTCTGAACGCCACCAATCGTGACGTGAGTGGACCTCGTGTGGCCATTCAAACGCTCGGCACGACGGATCTCAGTGATGCAACCCTCAAGGGCGCACTCACCGTTTACGAGAGTGTGGGATCGAACTGGGCGGATTGCGGCGAGCCAACGAAGGAGATTGCCATTTCAGGAAGCTGCGATACGACAGGCGGGCTTTTTGTTCGCTGCTTGGTGGGGCCAAGTGGTCTCTGTCTGTCCAATGGACCGACCATCTCGCAGGCCCCAACACGTTTCTATTGTGCTGCCGGAGGCAGCGTCGTGCGTGCGCGGGTGGTCTGTTTGAAGACGGCAATCTGAGTAGGACTAAGCGATAGCGCGTTCGTAGACGTAGTGCGTCTTGTAGAGCTGACCACCCATCGCTTTAATGACGTTGTTGATGCCAACGTTGTCATCGAGGGTCCAAGAAAGCTCCGCCTCGTGATACCCCGCCGCCACGCAGCGCTCGAAGACTTCTTGGCAGAGCGCAATCGCCATGCCGCCGCCCGTGCGAATGCCGCGGTAGTCTGGATGCACACCGAGCAGCGTGAGGCGGCAGCGTTTAGGCGGTGACACTTTTGTGTTCCACAGCAACCTGGCCCAACCGAAGGGGAGCATTTTTCCGCGCAGTGGTTTGATGGCTTCGTTGATGTTTGGAACCGTGAGCGCCATGCCTGCGGGTTTGCCCTCGTACTCCGCGATCAAAATGATTCGCGGGTCGATGATCAACTTGAGGTCCTCGGCGGCTTTGGTCATCTCGGCTTCGGTGAGCGGCACAAAGCCCCAATTGTCTTTCCAAGCAGCGTTGAAGATTTCGAGTCCCGTGCGCAGCTCGACATTGAAGTTCTTCATGTCGATAGGACGCACCTTCAACTTGGGATTGCTGCGCGCGCGCTCGCCAATGCGTTTAGCGGAGTCTGACAGCACGAAGCTCGACTTGTAGATCCACGAATAAAGCTCTTTGACTTTGTGGAAACCGCCGCCTTCGACGAGGCCGCGGTAGTGCGGCGCCGTGTACGCTGTGAGAAACATGGGCACGGTGTCGAACGAATCGATCTGAATGCCGCACTCCTCGTTGATGTTCATAGTATAAGGGCCGCGCATGGTCGTCATGCCTTTGCCCTTGAGCCACGCTTCGGCTGTATCGAAGAGCAGCTTTGCCACTTTGGGATCATCGATCGCATCGAAGTTGCCAAAGAAACCCGCACCGTCGTTGTGAATGCGAGTGTGCTCGGTGTCGACCTGTGCACTGATGCGACCGACAATCTTGCCGTCGTCCATGCACAGGAAAAACGCGGCGTCCGCGTGTTTCCAGAACGGATTCTTGCTGCGATCGAACGCCATTTTGCGCTCGAGATCGAGCGGCGCAACCCACGCCGAATCTTTGGGATAGAGCGAGCGCGGGAACGCGATGAATTGGTTGAGCCGTTTTTTGTCCGTGCCAACTTCAACGATGCTGAGCGTCATGGGCGGGCCGTCTAGCACTTGACTGGCCGCATTCCAAATCACTACTGAAGGCAGCGCAACTAACGGAAAACACGAGAAAAACCGACTGGTCGGACGGAGATTGAGCATGCGATTTTTTGTGACGGGTGGGAACGGATTCATTGGCTCGGTCGTCGTTCGTGAGCTGGTCAAGCGTGGTCATACTGTTCGCTGCATGATGCGCGAAAAGAGCAAAGCGGATCGTATTGAGGATCTGGCGTTCGAGCGCGTCAAAGGCGACGTGCGCGACTACGAGTCGCTCGTACAAGGCATGAAGGGCTGCGACGGTGTGCTGCACCTCGCGTCGCTCAGCTCGTGGGATGACATTCATTCGCCCGACATGAAGGCCGTAGTGCTCGATGGCACGACGAATGTACTGCGTGCGGCTGAAGCGAACGGAAACACCAAAGTCGTGTTTGTCTCGAGCATTCTCGCCGTCAATGGTTCGCAAGCGCCGCAGGTGTTTGACGAAGCCACGCCCTTTGACGTTGATGTCACCGAGCTCGTCTATTCGCGCTACAAGCTCGAAGCCGAGAAGCTCTGTCTCGACGCCGCTGCGCGTGGACAGCAAGTGGTCATCGTCAATCCCGCAGAAGTGTATGGCCCGCATGACACCGGCATGATCACGGCGAAGAACTTGATCGACTTTGCGAAGAGCTGGCCTGTACTCGTCTGCAATGGTGGCACGGCTGTTGTGCACGTGGAAGACGTCGCGCGCGGCATCATTGCAGCGTTCGAAAAAGGAAAGAGCGGCCACCGTTACATCTTGGGTGGTGAGAACCTGTCGATTCGCCAGCTTGCTGAGCTGACCAATGACATTTTGGGCAAGAAGAAATGGACGGTCACCTTCCCGAACGGCTTCATCAAAGGTCTCACCAAAGTGGCGACCAGCGTGAAGCTCCCGCTGCCTTACAATCCGGCAGTGATTCCCTACGCCACCAAATATTGGTTCATGGATAACAAGAAGGCCACGTCCGAGCTCGGCATTGCGTTTCGTCCGGCGCGCGAGTGCCTAGAGCCTACGCTCGCGTGGCTCAAAGAAGCCGGTCACATCTGATCGCGTCTGGCGGGTTCGCCTAATGTGAGATCGACCACTACT
>JBIKMD010000107.1:0-8302 GCA_044359465.1 Myxococcota bacterium | reverse complement strand
CACTTTGGTGACGCGTTGGCCGTTCTGCACGCTGTGTTTGGCCATTTCCCAATCGGGCGAGAGATGCGCGTTGCTCATGCGCTTTTGGCACAGCGCAAATTGCTCATCGGAAACAGGAACGGAGAAAGAAGCTCGAAAGCCCGCAACATCACCTCGCGTAAGCAGCTCCAGCTGGGAAGCCATCGTATTTTTGGCAGAATTAAAAGGAAGCACTTGTACGGGAGAAGCGAAGGCGGGAACCGATGCCGGAGCAGGCGTGATCACTGCAGGTTTCATTGGAGCCGCATCGACTGGCGGCGCGGCAGCAGGCGCTGGCGGAGGTGGATCGCGCTTGAGCAGCAAGAGAAAAAGCCCTGTTGCCAGCGCGAGAGCGATCAGTTTGCCCATGCGACCTCTTTGAGCTGGGTGACCTTCTGTGGCCACTGTTTTTTTGGAAACAACCACAGCGATAGTTTGGCCGCGTTCAACGCTGTAATCGCGTCATCGTAACCCTTCTTCCAGCCAATGCCGCGGTCGCTCCAGTAGACCTTAGGAAAGAAGCCGTCGCCGCAGTTCACCCAGCCCCAAGACGTATAACCGAGCCATACGTCCGGCTTCTTCGCGCGAATGCCGTCACACAAATCAATCGCGGCTTGTTTGTGGTCGCCGTATTGTTCCCAGTCGATCTCTACGTCGAGCACGAGACCATCGTTGCCTGGAATGTAGGACCAAGCGAATACGCGAATGCCTTGATCGGTGAACGTTTTGACGGCTTCAGGCGTGTAGCACCTGTTCCAAAAGCTTTCGTCTTGGCCACTTTCGATGAGCACAATCGACACCTGCCTCACGCGCAACTATGGCCACTTATTGCGGCGTCTTGCCAGCATAGTCGAAGCGCCACACCCAAAGCCCCTTGGCAGGAATAGCCCAGGTGTTGGGGTTGAACGCACTGATAGGGGCCGCTTTCACCCGTGACACCGGTTTCACCTGTGCCCCCCCGCTCCACGCGTCACACCCCAAACGACGGGCGGTTTGAACGACTCGGGCTCGAAGCGCAGTTGCTGCGGCTCCTGCTTACAAGCAAAGAGCATGAAAACGAGCGCGAGTGTGGGGTTCGGCTTCCTAGTTTTACTCACGCTTCTCGCCAAATGCGAACCACCGTGCGAGTTGGCGTTAGGCGCCATTCTCGCTGCCTCAGGCCGCAAACACCCGGGGAAAACGGCGGTCCGTCTGCCGATCCAGCCCCCTGCGGCCGACCGGTGTCTGGCAAAACATGCAAGGGTTCGCTAGTCCGCGTCTTGACGTATGCGCCCAGATAATGGTTTGCATGGCGCCGCTTTGACGTCCGGGGCATAGCTCAGCTTGGTAGAGCGCCTGGTTTGGGACCAGGAGGCCGCAAGTTCGAATCTTGCTGCCCCGATGTTTTTTCCCTCTAGATTCTAAGGCTTCTCGACTTCGTCAGCAGACGTCGTAAGTCTGCTTTCGACCATTGGCACTGACTAGCACTGAGCGACTTAGTCTGAGTGCTCAACCCTTCAGCCGTTGTTTTGCCCACGCAATCGCTTCTTCTGTTGTACTGAACGCTTTTTGATCAAAAGGCGGCGGTCGCAACCAAGTGATGGCTGTGAGAACGCCTCGCATGGCAGCCGATGCAATGACCACGCCCCAGCCTTTCAGGTAGCGCCGCATCTCCACCTCGTGACGCGCAAAAAAGTCGCTGATGTCTTTGCGCTGTTTGGGTGTTGGAACCCCCCCAGAGAGGGTGATGAAAACCATCGATTCCTTGCGCGCCAGACGAGCCGCGATCTCCACCATCCCCTGTTCCCAAGTGATGTCGTCAATTTTCTCTGGCAGGCGAATGAATACGATGGGCCACTGAGAATCGTCGAAAACTTCCGACACGGGCGCCTCCTTCAAGAACTCTGCAGCATAAAACCTCCCGCCGCGAATCCAAGAAAAAATTGTGTGGAACCCGAGTGAAATTCAACACATCGCAGAAACAGGCCCAAAAGTCGCGCTACTTGTGCGCGCTGGTTTGCTCCGTGAACGCCGCTGTAAGGACCTGCGCAAACAACCCGCCACCATGCAGCGCCATGCCGCCATCCACTGGAATGATCGCGCCGGTAATGTAGCTTGCGAGCGGAGAGCTGAGGAACATGGCGCAATTGGCGATGTCGCTGTGCGTTCCGACGCGCGCGAGAGGCACTGCTTCTGCGAGCCGGTTGCCATCGATTCCCGACTTTGGTGCGAGCCGTTCCATGCCGCCTGTGTTCTCAATGGGACCAGGCGAAATGGCGTTCACACGCACGCCTGCCGCACCCCACTCGATCGCGAGCACGCGTGTCACTTGGTCAACGCCAGCTTTGGCCGCGCAGGCGTGAATCTGCATGGCGATGGCCTGCGAGCCTTGCTGCGCCGAGATGTTGATCACACTTGCACCCGGCTTGCGCAAATACTCGAACGCCGCGCGCATGACGTGAAAGGTGCCTATGAGGTCAATGTCGACAACAGACTTGAAACCATTTGCAGACAAGCCAAGCGCGGGCGCGGGAAAGTTTCCTGCCGCCCCACTCACGAGCACATCGATGTCGCCAAAAGCTGCGTGTGTTTGTGCGAGCACTTCACTCACGCGCTCAAAGCTACGCACGTCACACGCAAATCCCATGGCGTCGCCACCGTGCTTCTTCAGCTTGTCGACAGCAGCCGTGACCTTGTCTTGCGAGCGGCTGCAAACCGCGACCCGCGCGCCTTGGGCAGCAAAAGCATCTGCGATACCAAAATTGAGGCCTTGCGTTCCGCCGGCCACGAACACCGTCTTATTTTTGAAGTCGAAGGTCATCAGGACCTACTTCCGCGATGCGCACTCAAACGCAATGGCATGCAAACCAAAGACATCCGCCCCAAAGCCGAGTAGCTGAACGCGCATGAACCTCACAAACAGCAGCGCAATCGTGACAGGTGGAGCTTCGGGACTTGGCCGCGCGACCGTGGACGCATTGTGCGCACGCGGCGCCTTCGTGGTGATCGCAGATCGCGACGAAGCCAAAGGCAAACAAGCGGCGGCGGAGCTCGCTGGCAAGGCGACTTTCGTTGCAACAGACGTGTGCGACGCCGCATCCGTGCAAAACGCGATCACTGCTGCCAACGATAAACATCCACTACGCGTGGTCGCACAGTGTGCGGGCGTTGGCTCGGTCATGCGCACGGTCGATCGCGACGGCAATGCGCACGATCTCGCCCTGTTCAAGAAAGTCATTGAGATCAATTTAATCGGGCACTTCAACGTATTGCGACTCGCGGCGCAAAGCATGAGCAAGAACGAACTCGACGCTGGCGGTCAACGCGGCCTGATCGTCATGACAGCGTCCGTCGCTGCGTTCGAGGGTCAAATTGGCCAGGTTGCCTACGCTGCGTCCAAAGGTGGCGTTGTGGGCATGACGCTGCCAGCCGCACGGGATCTCGCAAAATCCGCAATCCGCGTCATGACCATTGCGCCCGGCACCTTCGACACGCCCATGCTTGCGTCATTGCCAGAAGACGCAAAGAAGGCGCTCGCGGTAGCGATTCCAAATCCGAACCGACTTGGAAAACCCTCGGAGTTTGCGCAGCTCGTCATCTCACTCTGCGAGAATGACTATTTGAATGGAGAAACGATTCGATTGGATGGTGCGCTTCGGCTGGCACCAAAGTAGACGTTACGCGCCAGCGATCCGCAGCAGCGACAGCGCCATGAAGGTAAAGGCGCCGATCTGAGTGACAAAGAAAGTAAAACGAATCCCAACGAACAACGCGCTCGTGGAGATGATGTGCGCCGTTGATTGAAGCACTCGCGCAAAGAGCACAACCCAGGCGGCAACAGTCAGGGGCTCGCGAAGCTCTGGTGATTCCAAAGTCATAGCCGCGAGCACCAATGCGGCAAACAAAGGGAGGTTTTCGAGCGTGTTCAAATGCGCACGGTTGAGGCGCCAATAGCCCGCGCTACCGTGGGGTTGGTTCGAAGGAATGGTGTTGATCTTGGTTTCCTTCTTCATGATCATGATGCCGCGCCAAAGCAGAACTCCAGTCAGCAACGCGATCGCCCACAACGCAAACAACACCAATGGGATGACGATTTTCGGCATGGCGCAGAGCTAGCACGAGCAGCGCTGGGAGCAAAAAAACGAGCCCTCAGCTGTGTAGCCAGGCCGCGATTCCACGCAGTTCTCAGGCAGACTCGCTCCGTCGTCGAGGTCGTCGGTCGAGCTCGTGGGCGATCAGTCGCGTTCGCCCCTCTTAGGCATCCTACGCCGTGCGGCCCAAACGGCGGCGCGGTTTTGGCGTCGTTGGCGGAGGTTGTTTAGACTCCTGCACCAAATTCTTCACGTCACTCGCGCGCTCAAAGCCCGGAAACAAACTCTTGGCAGCATCCTTGCGAGTACGCTGTGCTTCGTAGGCTTCTTTGATCATTTGCACGCGCACGTCGACCGGGAAGTACGTCTCCGGCTGCTTCTCGAAGTGACCATGCGCCTTGAGAAAATCGCAGAGCGGCGCAGGATCCAACTCCAGAGCCGCAAGCGCACGACCCGCCACACGATCGGCTTTGGCTTCTTCTCGCCGCGCAAGCTCTAGGAGCTGCTCACGTTTGAGACCATGACCCTGGCGAAGCTTTTTCCACGTTTTGGGCTGATGACCAATCTCATGGGCAAGCACGCCTGCAAGCAACGACTCGTTGTTCGAACGCAGCAGAGCTTCCCCCATGTAGATGCGTCCGTTCGGATCGATGCACGCATTCAAGCCTTCCGCGAGGACAATCTCGTACTCTTCCTGCGTATCGCCAATAAAAGCGGCAATGCGCATCTTCTGCCGGTTCAGCCATTTGAGCCGCTCTGCGAGCTGCGGAAACTGCGACGCGTCGAGCACTTTGGGACGAACCGTCCCAAACAAGGTGGTCTCTATAGCGGAGGTGTCCGGCGTCTTCGCTACATCCCGCCTGGCGCTCGCGCGCTGCGGAACGCTGTGAAAACTCGGGCCTGAAGTGTTGATTCGCATGGCTTACTCAGTGTCGCGGCTAGCGCGTGATTCGTCCATTCAAAACGTCCAGACCACATCAGCAGACAGGGGCACCAGCTCTCCAACAGACGGCCGTTGGGTATCGAGCGGAACCCGAACCCTTGCCGTCACTGGGCCTGGAAACTCTACCGTCAGCGTCCAGCCGGAGCCTGCATAAGCTACGCCCCGCACCGTTGCGCGCAAGGCCCCCTTGGCGTCGAAGCGGAGCCCATGGCGCGGCACCACCACGCGGCCCTCTCGCCCGAGCAACGCACCAGGAAGCGCCACGCCCTCTGCTACGAACTCAGCAACAAATACGTCTTTGGGCGAATGGAACAACACCTCAGGTGGGCCATGTTGAACAACTCGTCCGTCTTTGAGGACCACGAGCTCGCTGCACAAACCGAGCGCCTCTTCGCGATCATGCGTCACATGAATGAAGGTGAGCGCTTGTTCTTTGCATATCTGCCGGAATTGATCACACAGGTCAGCGCGCAGATGCGGATCCAAGTTGGCGAGAGGTTCATCAAGGAGCAACGCCGCGGGCTTCATACACAACGCGCGCGCGAGTGCTACGCGTTGCTGCTGTCCACCAGACAGAGTCCCCGGCACGCGGTCACCAAACCCACCAAGCCCCACGCGGGCGAGCGCTTCGTCAGCAAGCAGAGTCGCGTTGCGTTCGCGGCGTAGCATGAGCGGATACGCCACATTCTCTCGCACGCTCATATGCGGCCAGACGGCGTAACTTTGAAACACCATCCCAAGATCACGTTGCTCAGGCGGCCGTCCTACGAGCGACTTGCCGCCTAGCCAAATCTCGCCGCGATCGATTTCTGCGAGCCCTGCAATCGCGCGAAGGAGCGTACTTTTGCCTGAGCCTGACGGTCCAAGCAGAGCCACGTAAGAGCCGCTAGCGAAGTGCAAAGAAATGTCGTCGAGAACGACCTTAGTTCCGTATCGCTTGACGATGTTTCGCAGCAGAAGCTCAGCCATGTTTACGAACCCATGTATGCAAAACAACACATAGCGCAGCCAAAGACACTGCAAGTGCGGCCGCCTGCGCGGGGTTGGTGTACGTTGCGAGCTCGAATAACGATGTTCCAAGTGTTTGCGTCTGCGGTCCAAACAACAGAACACTCATTGTGAGCTCCGGCAGTAGCGTCATCCACAAGAGCGCATAAACAGAGATCAACGCCGGCCGGCTCAGCGCCAATGTCACATGTTTAGCGGCGACCCATTCACGTGCACCGGATAACCGCGCAGCTTCAACTAGTGTCGGCGACACGCGCGCAAACGCCGCACGCGCGGTCTCAATGCCAACCGAAAGATATTTGGTGATGTAGCCAAGCGCGATCAGAGAGAGTGTATTCGAAAGTGCAAACCCGAGCGTGAGGCGGTCAAAGAGCACTACACGCAGGCTAGAGGCTGCAAAAAACACGAGGGCAAGCGCCACCAGCGTTCCCGGCAACGCATACACCACAGTGAACAAGCGACGTGCCACTGCCGCTGGGCGACCTTCTCGCGCAAGCCCCCAAAACGCCGCGATAGCAACAATCACCAAGGCGCTCACGGTCGCAAGCCATGCCGAGCGGAGCAACGGTCCTGACTCGCCAATTAGCGCAGCAAACGACGCTAACGAACGAGCGGACGCGAGCGGGCGTGACGCATCAGAGGCTGTGGCACGCGCCAGCAACGCAAACAACGGCACTACGACACCAAGCGCAGCGAAGATCCACGCCAACGCGACCACCAACCGAGTCATGGGCTGCAACGGGACTCGCGCGCTCAGTGCCGCACGCCCCGCATCACCACTCGACCCACGGCGAAACCGCGCGGCGAGATAAAAAGTGAGCAACGAGAACACAACGAGTGGCAGGCTCAGCAAGGTAGCCCTCGCGATCGACGCCTCACCAGACAAGCTCACAATCTGCACCATGTCCGTGGTCAGAGTGTTGAACGGTTTGTCTGCAAGTGACCCCAAAAAGTACGGAACACCAAAGGTGGCCGCCGTCATGGAGGCAATCACACTCACGCCCGCAAGCCACTCACCGCGAATGAGTGGCCAAGTCACCGAGACGAACGCACGCATGGGCGACGCGCCACTGATCCGTGCGGCTTCTTCGAGCGCGGGATCGCACTGCTCAATCGCGCGGCACAAGGGCTCGAGCAACCAAGGAAGGTAAGCGACGAGCGTCACAAAAATCACGCCGAGCGGACCCGTGATCGCAAACGGCAGCAGCCCCGCAAAGAGCCCACCCCGGTCCGACCAGGCATCGAGCTGGCCCATGGCAAGCAACACCGCAGGCAGCGCGGCAGGAAACGAGAGCAACGCTTGCAATGCGCCCCGGCCTACAAAACGCGCGCGTGTCAGGACCAAGGCAAACATCGGCGCGAGCACACCGGCGAAAGCTGCCACACTGAGCGCATAGAGTAGTGTGTGAGCGCTCGATCGCAGGATCTGCGCGGCATCGAGCAAAGCAAACGCACGCGTGTCACTTCCGAGCAGCACTAGCCAAACCAGTGGCACCACTGCGACCGCCGCAAGCGCCAATCTGATCACAGACGCAATCCCAATACAGAGTGGCGGCTCACTTGGAAAACGCCTCCAGCCACTCGGCGCGCAAGCGTTCTGCCTTCTGTGCAAGCTCCGGCCACGCAATGGGTTTCACGTCGAGCTCAGCCAGAGTCGGTGCGCCTTCCGGCGGAGGCAGCTCCAAAAACGGCGAATGCAAATGGTTCGCAATGAACACGCGCTGCGCCGGCTCACTGAGCAAAAAGTCGTAAACGCGCTGCGCGAGCGAGAGCCGCTTTGTGCCTTTGATGATCGCAAGCCCGCCTGGAATCACCACAGCGCCGTCACTCGGCACGATGAAGCGCACGCGATCCGACTTAGCCATGCGCGCGTTTTCCACGAGCGCCATGCCTACACTCGCCTCACCCCGCAGCAAACGGTCGACTACGGCCGTACCGCCGCCCGAGCTAGTGGCCCCCTGCTTTCTCAGCGCCGACGCAAACGAGGGATAGCGCCCATCCAGGACTAGCGCGGTTGAAAACATGGTGCCGGAACCAAGAGGATCCGGCAGCGTCACCTTTCCTTTGAAGCGGTCACTCCACAGATCAGCGAACGCACGAGGTGGATCGCTGACCTTGTCTGACACCACCAGGCCCATGGCACTGAGCCGGCACGCAACAAAAGCACCGTCTGAATCCACATAACGGCGATCGAGACGGAGCGCCCGCAGTGATGCATACGGAATGAACGCCCCGGCTCGTTTCAGCTTGTCATAGTAGATGG
>JBIKMD010000106.1:0-8303 GCA_044359465.1 Myxococcota bacterium | reverse complement strand
ACGAACGGCGAGAAGCGAGAGGCAACCTGTTTGGATGACTTGAGGCCACCCCCTTCAAAGACGTCTCGGAAAAGCATCGCTGAGCGGCCTTCGCCTGTAACCCGACGATAGAGAATGGCTTTGCCGTCGCCGTTGAATGCACTGTCTTTATTCGACGTGGCCGCTGGATTGAACCGATTCACTGCATTCGGCGCGAAGTCGAAGCCGGCCGCAGACAAAATCTTTGTAGACAACGGAGTCGAGGCGACGTCGATCACCTTCTCGAGCGGCACGGCCGGTTTCACGAACGGCGTCCCATCAAGGTTGATGAGTCGCACTGACCCTTGCTTCGTTTGGCCCCCCCCGTCGAGGAGAATGGCCAACCCGCGACCGGCTTTATCGAACAAAAGGTTTGATGGTGTCTCCGTCACTTCGACTTGCGAGAGTCGTTTTGCGCTTTGCACGTCGTAGATCTCGACCAGCTTCTTTCCATTCTCTTGCCGAAACGCCGCCACTTTCGACCCATCCACGCTGAGCGCAAGTTTCTCCGGTGACGAGGCAAGTTCGATCTGCTTGCGATTTAGTCTGTCGGCGAAATCCGTGATGAAGAGCTTCCCATAGATGTTCTCCACCCAGTTCACAGTCGAAATCACCGGCGGCCCCGCATCTTTTCTGAATTTTCCTGTACTCCCGCCGGGAAAGTAGAGGAAATAGTTATCGAAGGTTTCAGTTACAACGGCACGGTCTTCCGCGGTGAACGCAAACTGGTAGACAAACTCGTTGCGCCGGGTAACCCAATCGCCATCGTCGAGGATCCCCGCGTTTAGCCGGGCCGCACGCGTTCCGTTTGTGATTTCTCGATTGAGCGCCAACGAGAGAACGCTCGTGTCCACTTCGAAGCCACGCTGGAGCAATGCGCTCACACCGTTGTTCCGATTATATTCCAAAACCGGATCCGCGCTGACCCGCGCTCTCTCCGCTTTGACATCAATGCCCTTTGCTAGCTGCACCGCCGCAGCGCTCGCCACGTCAGCAGGCGCTTTGGGCACCGCTACGTCCTGCGTCGCTGCAGCGATGAGCGCCTTCTTCTCTGCCTTTTTTTCTATCCGAGGATCGATCAGCTCACGCCTGCGTTCCAAGATTTTCTCATCAACCTGGCGCCTTGCAACTTCAGCACGAATCTTCGGTCCAGTCCGCGGTGTCATAGTAGTCCCTCCGCGAGGGTCTTCGACCGAAAAACCCGCCTGGTGCCGCTGACAAGGCAACACGACGCAGAGAGAAGCTCCGGTTGACTATGAGGCTCAGGGGTATCGGGCGCAGGCGGGGGGTGAGACGCGAGCAGGCCGCATCGACACAGAGTTAGCGGTAGTGATGAGGAACGAAAGCGGGTGGAACCTTAGTAGCCACGAGGGCCGACTGGTTTCCTCACCGAGCCAGCGATAGAATTGTTGAAAGATGCGTAGGGATTTACCCGGAGTGCTGTGTCGTTCAACGATGTAATGCCACCGGCAATCTTGGCGGCTTCGACTTCTTGCACTTGTTTGGCCTGGGTCTCGGTTTTTGTTTTTTGCATGGTGTATAGCCCTCTAAGGCCGATAGAGAGCACAAACAGTGCCAATGTGTTTAGGTTGCGTTTCGCCAGTGTTTACACATAAAAACACAGTTAAAAACAATAACATCAGTCAATATGACAAAATAAATGGTATTTTAATATATACTTAAAGTCATGGTTCTTGCTGAAGCCGGTCATCGCGAATCCGATAGCGAGACCGCTGTGCGGCGAACGCTTCAAAGTCAGATCCTGCGCTACCCGGCCGCGGGGAAATGAAGCGTAAGGCATTGCGATTGGAGTCCGCAATCAACGCCGTCCCGGCTGCTGTGACCACCAGGTCGCCGTCGTTCCGCAACAACTCGATCCGCCCCAACTGAACGCTCGCCGCATTGAAGAGCGTCCATGTGGGCGGAAAGTTGCTGACGTATTCAACGCTCGTACCTCGCAGCGTGCTGGCGCCCTCGTCCGTCGCCCCTGTCATGCGGCTGATGACAGAAAGACTCTCACCAGCGAGCGCCACGGTGGCGGTGTTACCGTAGTTGTCTGACGCCAAGAAAAATTTGCCGTCAAAACTCAACGTGCAGGTATCTGAGACGAGCACTTTGGTCTCCGACACGGGGGTGAGTTGCTCACCACTCCACAGCCAGATGACGCCGCCGGTTCCACACGCCACAGTCCGCGTCGCATCGACGGGCAGCGCAACACGAATGAAAGCACCTGGGGGCAGAGTCAAAACGCGATGCCGACCACTCGCGTCGAAATGGTCGACTGTCATTGTGGTTCCTTCGCCGAATCGCGTCACCGCCATTGTCTCGCCATCAGGCGAAAGTCGTACGGCAGTTGGCTCGCCGCCGACCTGCCCACTGCGCGTCTTCTCCCATCCAGCGAGTGATCGTTTATAGAGCTGCGCGCGTCCCTTCCATGCCACACCGATGTGCGACGCGGTCCTCGTAATGCTTCCATCTGAGCCGTCGTTTGTATCAACTTGGACGAGCTCGCCGCTGCCCTCCTGCGCGTAGACACCGGCAGGGCCAAGAAAAGCGGCGGCTGTGCCGCTTCGATCAAGCGCCAGATCAAATGTCCTACCCGGAACCGCTACTCGAGCGACAACTCGCTGGTCTAAGCGCCACTGGTAGCTGTAGCCATCTTCGCCGGTTGACAGGATGACTTTGCGCGCAGCCTGCACTGAACGCACCGCACCAAGATGACCGTGGTGCCTCCAGTGAATGTCGCCACTAGAGGCGTCGAAGACGGCTACCGTCCCGCCTTCGGTGCCTGCGACGATCACCGAGCCATCGCTATTGAAAGCGAGCGCGCGGCGATGAAGGACGGATTCGGGAGCAGACCAAGAAAGCGTGCCAGCGAGGGGGTCCCAAACTTTGATGCCATCTGTCGCCGAAGACACTACTCGCGTACCGTCCGGTGACAGCGCGACTGCGCTCACCGCCGCTTGATGCGCGGTCCGATTGAGCAGCCTCCATTTGTGCGCGCGCAGGTCGTAGACGCCAATCTCTCCAAGTGCGCCACCAAGGAGCAGCAGCCGATCATCCTCAGAAAACACGGCGACAGTCACCATGTCTATGTCGGCAATTTTGATCACGGACGATGACGAGTAAACCAGCGCACCATGCAGCGGGTCGCCCTGCTGTGCATTCAGACTAATGACGGCAACCGCTCGTTCAGACAAAGACGGACGCAGCACCATCTGGCCTGTCTTCGGAAGCGCGTGCACGAGTTGCTTCTTCTGCACTACGGGATCGACGAGCCACAACCCGGAGTACATGGCGGCGAGCAGGTACTGACCTCCGGCAACGTTGACCACGTCCATTGGCACCAAGCTACCCGTGTCGATCGGGGCGCTGTGCGCCTCCCCAATCACCCAGCTCCTAAACTGCCCCCCACAATAGAGCAGCATAGACTTTCCACTCGCCGGCGAGCCGTCCGGACAACAGCCAGCCTCGAGCGTCACTTCGCTCTGCTGTCGAGCGTCGTCGAGCGTCCCATAGCGCAGGCGCTTATCACCGCTCAGACTACAGGTGACGAACATGCCGCTGAGCGGGTTGAAAATGGACTGCGCGGCTGGCGTTGAAAAGCGCGACTCGCCGATCTTTCCCTGCAATTGCCACTGCGTGATGCCGATCATCTCGGCCAGCGCGTCGTTGTTTGCGCCGCCCTGCGAAGCGGCAGAGAAGTACGCTGCGGCCTCGAGCGGCCGCCCGCCAAGCAACGCGAGCCGCCCTTGCTCTTGTTTCAGCGCGAGCACCTGCGCCCTCGCCGCGTCGAAGCCTTTGCGCGCCTGGCTGTAGCCGTTGAAAATGAATAACAGCGCAATGATCAGAGCGACGAACGCTCCCGCCGTTAGGCCGAGGCGCGTGCGGCGCACAATCAGCTCGAGTCGCAAACTCGCAGCCGCAAAGGCACGCTCGTTCTCTGTGAGACCACCGCTGGCGCGGGTCTGCCAAAGTTTGAACTCGCTGAGGGCCTCGTCACGCCACAAGAGGCCGCGCGGTCTGCCGCGGTCTTGCCACTGCCGCGTAGAGGCGCGAATGGCATCACGCAGGCGGGCATGTTCGGCGTCTTCACGAAGCCACGTTGCGAGCCGCGGCCACGATACAATCAGCGCTTCATGAATGATTTCGATGCGGTCTGAGCCATCTGCATTTTCTGATGTCACACACAGGCGTGCCGCTACGAGCGCGTCGATCACGGCATCAGCGTCCGAAGAGCTGCCCATCGCCTCACGCAGCTCTTGGCGCGACAACACCGCACGGGTCCCTTGCGCCGTCACAAGATGACGAAACGCTTCGCGCAAGAGCTGCTGCGCAGCTGGGATCATGGCGGCACGCGTTTCTTCTGCATGGTGGGCGAGCGCACCACCAACGCCGCCCATCGATTCGTATGCCCGGGCTCTCATGACCCGCAACTGGCGATCACGCATGGTCCACAATTGTTGCGACGCAAAAGACAAGAGCGCGAGCGCTCCCGGGTAACTCGCCACCGCTTGCACCATGACGTCAGGCAGCGTCTGGTCATCGAAGGTGAAGCCAACGCGGCGCGCGGGCTCCGTGATGACACGCCGCAAATTTTCGGGTTCGGGCGTGCCGAGCAACTGCAAACAGCTCGACAAGCGGTCGCGCAAGGCATCGAGCTGCAGCGCGCGCATCAAGAAGTCGTCGCGCAGGGTGAGGACAACCTTGGCGCGCCCCGAATCAGCCAGCGCAACGAGCTCACGCGCAAACGCCTGCTGGTCCTCGGCTGTCGTGCCGAGCGTCAGCAGCTCTTCGAACTGATCGATCACGAGAAGTTTCGGAGCGCTGTGTGTGGCCGCCGCGGCGAGCACTGCCTGTAGAGCGGCACGGGGCTCGCGGCCGGGGCGCATGGTCAGCGCATGATAGTCGGAACCGAGCCGTGGCAACACACCAGCAAGCACAAAAGACGACTTGCCAGTGCCCGACGGCCCAACGACTGCGAGCAATGGACTCATGCGCAGGCGATTGGCAAAAGCGTCTGACTCGTCTTCACGGCCGAAATAATTATCAGCATCGTCAGGAGAGAACGTTGCCAAGCCTTTGTAGGGCGGGGCGTCGCCCTGCTTGAGTTGCTGATCCGTTTGCGCAAGCCAAGCACAGCGCGCGCGCAGGATGTCCCACACATCAGCCCGTTGGCGTTCGAAGCTCAACGGATAGGCGATGAGGCGCGCCCCGTTGCGTTCGTTTCCCTCTAAGAAAAACAACTCGGGAGGCATACCGCCACCGGGCGAAAAGACCTGAGCGATCGGCAGCAAGCTCAGCGCCGGTGCATTCGCGGGCGTGAGCAGCCACGGTCCGCTAGCGACCTGGCCGGCGCCCATGAGTCGCGCAGGCCTTCGCGTTCCCATCCACAACCCGGCGCCCTCGCCGCCCACTACAAGTGCGTAGTCAAAAACAAAACCTAGGACGCTGAAGAGCTTCGACAGCGCGTTGATCTCTTCCACCAAGGAGTCACCGCGCACGGCCAACGCTCGCGCCAGTGGCCCGGGCGCACCATCGGCCCGAAAGAGCGCCTCGACCAGCTCAGGAACCGGGTGACTGGAAGCACGCGTCGCAAAAGGCAGAACGAGCGCGTGCAAGAACGCAAGCCAGCCGTCGCGATCTAGACCGCCTTGGAGCAAGCGCGTGAGCTGGTGACCGATCTCCGAGTCGGCGTCGGCTTCGGGCCCATGGTGAAGCCAAGCGGCAGCCGCGATCAGCGCCACGTAGCGTTCGGTCGTGAGGCGAAGTGTGGCAAGCGCGGTCGCGAGCGAAGCCTCACTTCGTGCTGCTTCAACGAACGCCATAGCTTCGGCGATCGGCTGCGGCGCGCGTCCGAGAACCGCCGCTCGCAACGTCTTGTCGAACGAAGGCAGCTCCGCCCCAGCGTCTTCGAGCAAGGCCGCTCCGCGCAGAGCACTCGAAAACTCGAGCACGCTTGCAAAACGATCTGCCGGTACCTTGGCGACCGCCTTCGCAAGCACAGCGTCGAGGCCAGAGGGCAAATGCGTCGGAAGCGCAGGCAGCGGCATCTTCGCATGAGCGGCGGCGAGCTTCCAGATCGTCAGCTCGCCAGCGTACGGATGGCGGCCAACCAAACAATAGTAGACGATGAGGCCGAGCGCGTAGACATCCGCCGCGAAATCGACGGTCGATCCAGATGTCCACTGTTCAGGTGCCATGTACTCGGGCGTTCCAACGAACGTTCCCTCTTGCGTCAGCGACAACGTTTCAGTCGCAGCAAGCTTCTCCGCGAGCGTTCGCGTCGCTGGTGAGTTAGGCGGCGGATTGTCACTCACTTCGCTGAGCAGATCGTCAGGATCCCCGGGGGGTATTGATGCGGCCTTAGTTGCCGTTGATGCAACGATTTCGCCCGCACGGCGAGCCAAACCAAAATCGAGCAGCTTTGGAAACAATGCTCCGCCGCGATCAACGAGCATGATATTCTGTGGCTTGAGGTCGCGATGCACAATGCTTTGCCTGTGTGCCTCAGCGACGGCCTCCGCGATCCGATCGAATAACGGCACCAGGTCGCCCAGGGAAAACGGTCCGTTGCCCGCGACGTAAGCGTCGAGGCTTTCGCCTCGTACGAGCTCCATCGCGATCCAATCGAGGCCGTCCGGCTCCGAGCCAAAACCATAAACATGCGCGGTAAAGGGATGCTCCAGGCGAGAAGCGAGACGAGCCTCACGCAAGAAGCGATCTTTAGCTCCGGTAGCTTGAGCGATCTTGATGACCGCGTCGCGACCGAGCGAGACTTGCTCGGCGCGGTAGACCTCGCCAGCGCCTCCTGCCCCAATCATCTCCTTGACGACAAAGTCGCCAAGCGTCCGGCCTGACAGCGCTCCAGTCATTGCTTGCGTCACAGGTTTCACAGCTCGGCAGTGTGTGCAACTTTTCGCGACTTCGCTGCGCGTTCGGTATGGGGTTGGCGCAAGCGCGGATCAACATCGGCACACCGGTGTTTTGGCGTGTGAAAGACGCAAACCCAGGTAGCCTTTGTGTGATGCTTCGTCGCGTTCTATCCCCGCTGTTTCTCTTTGCTTTTGCCTGCGTTCCCCGTCTCGCCATCGACCCCGGCGCTGTGGTTTCGTGTGATGACACCGGGGTGTGTCCCGCGGGACGCGAGTGCGTCAAAGCCATTGGACGCTGCGTGCCGTCACCTGCAATCGACGTTGACGCGCCGGCGGCCCTGAGCTTTGAGCTGTCGACGCGGCAGGCGAAGGTCGGCACGCTTGTCCGAGCAAGCTTTAGCGCTACGGAACGGCTCGCAGTGCAGCCCATTCTCAGCCTCGGCGCAAACCGCGCGTTTCAGCTTCTGACCTTCGACGGCAACGTCTATGAGCTCGCGTACACGGTCGATGGGTCGGAGCCAGAAGAAGACGTCACGCCAGCGCTCGAGCTCTATGACGAAGCAGCCAATCGCGCGGTGATCAACGCGCCGTCCGTTCGTTTTGACTTCACGCGGCCGTCGGTCACGGCGGTGAGCTCGCCATCCCCCAGCTCGCTCAGCCTGTCATTCAGCGAGCAGATGGAGCTCGACGAAGACGCTCGCTTTGTTTTTCTGCCGGCGCTGACCGTCACAGCAATGAGCATTGACGCCACCGGAACAAGCATCACGCTGACGACGGCGGAGCAAGCGCCCGGTGTGAGCTTCTCGTTGACCATGGTTGGTGTTCACGATCGCGCGGGCAATGTACCTGCGAATGAGCTGGTGCCTGTAGCGGGTCGGCCTGCTGCCGCGGGACCACCCACGCTGATCACGCCGAAGCCTGGCGACACTGCCGCAGACAAGACCCAGCTCGTAACGTGGCAGGCGATCGCTGGCGCAAGCACCTACACAATCGATGTTGCAACGGATGAAGCGTTCTCGAATCTAGTGCTCACCCGCACAGTCGCAGCGCCTGCCACGAGTGAGGAGGTCACGGTACCCAACGATGTCACTTATTACTTGCGCATTCGCGCAGACACGAACGCACCGGGCGATTACAGCATCACCTCGTTCGAAGCGCTCGGGGATGCGCTCTACGTCTACTGTCCGGCGTCGCTAGGAACACGCTGCGCAACAGACCCCTCAGGCGCTGGCAATCGCAGCAAACCATTTCGCAGCATCGCTCGGGCCGGCGCGACAGCGCCACTCTACGGAATAGGCATCGTCCGGGTGGCGAAGCGCGATGGGGACCTAGCGTACGGGGGCATTTTAGAGCTCACCGAGGGCATCGACTTGTACGGCGGTTACGACGCACCAAGCTTCACGACGCGAT
>JBIKMD010000179.1:0-7052 GCA_044359465.1 Myxococcota bacterium | reverse complement strand
AAGGTAGATCAGGCGGTAGTGAGGCGGATCGTAGCGCGACTCGGGTAACCCACTGCGCTGTCGCCAACAGTGAAATGTTGCGGGTTGATGTTACCGACGCCGCGCCGCTTGTTTCTCGACGGTAACGCGGAAACGCGTGGCCGAGGTCGTGCCTCCGCATCGGCATCAGGCATGCGTTTTGCTCAACAGAAGACACACCCACTGACCAAGGAGCAAACGTGTTGAGCAAAATTCTCCCGAGCAACGAGAACACAGCCGATCGAGCGGTACGCATCGGACTCGGGCTTGGTTTGTTGAGCCTCGTCTTCGTTGGCCCACAAACTCCGTGGGGCTATCTTGGGTTGATCCTCGTGTTCACGGGAATCGTGGGCAGCTGTCCGATCTACACGGCGCTAGGCTTCAGCACCTGCTCCCTGCGGGAGACAGAATGAGCACCTTCAACAAGATCTTGGTGCCCGTCGATTTTTCGGAAGAGTCTCAGCAAGCGCTGCTCTTAGGTTGCGATTTGGCCAAGCGCTATGAAGCTGAGCTCCTCATCACCCACGTCTATCTCGTCCCGAGCTTTGCAACACTGGAAGGCAGTCTCCCAGCGCCCGCAAACATGCGTGACGCGATTGAAGAAGGCGTCAATTCGGCGCTCGAATCACAGCGCAAGCAAGCGATTGGGGCTGGCGTTCGGAAGGTCAGCGTGCTTGCGCGAGAAGGCATCGCTCATAGTGAGATTGTTGCCATCGCCGGCGCTGAACAGGTGGATTTGATCGTCATCGGAACACACGGCCGCACTGGCCTAAAGCATGTTTTGCTCGGCTCCGTGGCTGAGCGTGTGCTGCGACATGCCTTGTGCCCCGTGCTTGCTGCGCGTGCCCTTGGGAAGCGGGGGTGATCGATGTTGCTTCGTTCTCTTGCCGCGGTTTTCCTCGCGGTTCATGGTCTCATTCACTTGATCGGGTTTGTCGTTCCTTTTCGGCTTGCGACGTTCAAAGCCTATCCATTCACGACGACGGCGTTTTGGGGACATGTGCAACTCGGTGATCGCGGCGCCAAGCTCGTCGGACTTCTTTGGTTGATCGGGGCGGTCGCGTTTCTGAGCGCCTCGGTTGCGGTCGTTGCGAAGGTACCGTGGGCGTTGACTGTCGCGCTATTCGGCGCAGTGTTTTCCTTGGCTCTTTGCATTCTTGGCTCCCCTGCTGCTCTTTTCGGCGTCGTCGCAAACTTGGCGATTCTTGGAGCTGTCGCCGCAGTCATCGCGTTTTGGTTCACCCTATTCGCGGGAATGTAGTCAGTGCGGGGTCAAATCGTCGGCAACAATTTTCCCATCGCGAAAACGCACCAAACGATCAGCGCACGCGGCAATGTCCGCTTCGTGGGTTACCATCACGACAGTCTGACCCTGCGCCTCGTTGAGCGATCGCAGAATGGTCATGATCTCCATCGCGCGTGCGCTATCGAGATTTCCGGTGGGCTCGTCGGCCAGAATCAACTTTGGATTCGCAACGATCGCTCTGGCGATCGCAACACGTTGCTGCTGGCCTCCTGACAGCTCGCCAGGCGTGTGATGCTCACGGCCGTCCAGTCCAACATCTTTCAACGCACGCATGGCGCGCTCTCTGCGAGATTTTGCGTCTACTCCAAGGTAAAGGAGTGGAAGCTCTACGTTCTCGACGGCGGATGTGCGCGTGAGCAAGTTGAATCCCTGAAAGACAAACCCGATGTCTTTGCCGCGCAGCTCGGCGCGCTCGTTCTTGTTCAACGCAGCGACGTTGACCGAGCCGAGCGCGTAAAAGCCGCTCGTCGGTGTATCGAGGCATCCCAAAATATTCATGAAGGTCGACTTGCCTGATCCGCTAGCACCCATGATCGCGACGAACTCCCCTGCGGCAATGCGCAGGCTGACGTTGTCGAGGGCGCGTACCGTCGCTGAACCGGCGCCATAGATTTTGGTGATGCCTTCGACGACGATCAGTGGCTCGATGTTTCTTTCTGTGTTGACCGTGTCACGCGACGCTTGTTCGATGTGCATGCGCCCAGATTTGCGAAAAGCGTGCCGGCAGGCTCACGCCGAAAGCGTTACCCTTCGGTAGCATTGCTCATAGCTCGTTGTTTCGTGATGGTGTCGCGAAGCGTTCGCGTGATCGAAGCCTTGTTGGTGGCTCGGAAGCTGCATTCACATGAGCAACAACGGAGCTAAACCATGGCATCGTACATCGTATGGATCGATCGGCAGAACGCGAAAGTCTTCAAGCTTGGTGCGGACGCAAGCAAGATGGCGCTGCATTGGGCGCCTCCAGAAAATCAAACCCATGGCGTTGATGCCAAGGAGCACGAGTCAGAAAAATTCTACCATTCCGTTGCGTCGAAATTGCAAGACGCCAAAGGCATCGTCATCGTTGGTCCCGGTATCGGACGCACTCACTTCAAGCGACATTTGGACAAGCATGACAAGGCGCTCGCTGCGAAGGTGTTAGCCGTCGAGAGCGCAGACCACCCTACAGATGGCCAGCTCCGGGCGTTCGCGCGTAAGTTCTTCAACAATCCCTTGCACGCCATTTGATCTAGCGCGGCGGCAACCGCCGCAGCATCTCGTCCTTCATGTCCGCTAGCTCAGCGCGCAAGCGCTTCATTTCACCATGCATTTCGCGGACGATCGTTTCGGTCGTCTCGCTGGCGGATTGCTTGGAGATGTCTTCGGCCGCCAAGGTGTCGATCGCCGACACGATCACGGCGGCAAAGCCCACAAAGAACAAGATGCCCGTGACCATGAGGGCCACGGCAACGAGCCGGCCGCCCATGGTCAACGGCGTGATGTCGCCGTAGCCAACGGTCGTGACCGTCGTCATCGCCCACCATAGACCGTCGAAATAGCTTTGGACGTGCTCGTTGTGCCCTTTCTCGAAGAGGGTGAAGAGCACCGCGCTGATGATGGTCAGCACATTGCCAGCGAGCACGAAGTACACGAGGAGCGGAGTTTGCAGCGCGCGAAATAGCAGCGCCGAGTAGCGTGGGATGTGACGAATCGGAGAGAAGCGACGCTCTGTCATTCGAAGCCCTTTATTCGAAGCGAAGCGCGGTCAACGGATTCAGCCGTGCGGCCTTGCGCGCCGGAAATGCGCCAAAGATCACGCCGACCAGCAGCGCCACCGAAAAGGCGATTGGAACGGCGCCGAGCGGAAACACGAACGGAACGCCGAGTGCGTGCGCTAATACGTAAGCGCCTCCCAGGCCGAAGCCCACGCCCGCAAAACCTCCAAGCGCGCAGAGCACGACGGACTCGACGAGAAATTGGCTGAGGATGTCGCCGCCGCGCGCGCCCACTGCCAAACGAATGCCGATCTCGCGTGTGCGTTCCGTGACGCTCACGAGCATGATGTTCATGATCCCGATTCCGCCGACGAGCAGAGAGATGCCAGCGACGCCGAGGAGAAACGTCGTGAGGATGCCCGTGACTTGGTTGAGCACCGCTTGGATGTCGCGCGGATCGCGCACCGCGAAGTCGTCTTCCTCTCCTTCGAGCACGTGCCTTCGTTGCCGCAGCGTGAGCTGAAGCTGTGCTTTGGCGTCGTCAATCCGATCTTGCGAGAGCGCGGACGCGACGATGAGCGAGACGCGGTCTGTCCCGACGATGCGCCGAGAAAAGGTGCTGAAGGGCATCAGCACCAAATCGTCTTGATCCATCCCGAATGCCGAGCTGCCCTTCGACTCGAGCACGCCCACCACGCGGCAACCCACGTCATGGATCCGCATCTCCTGGCCAATGGGATCGGCGCCAAGAAAGAGCGCTTTCTTCACCGTGTGACCGATGACGCAAACTTGCGTTGCTTGACGCTCGTCGTCTGGCGACAAGCTGCGGCCTTCAGCGACGCTCCAAGCGCGGATGCGCAGGTACTCGGGCGAGGTGCCGCTTACCGGGGTATTGCGGTTGAGCCCGCCAACCACCGTGCGCAATGTGCGAGAGCTCACGGCCGCGATCAGCTCCGCGTCGCGAACGTTGCGTCTTAGTACGTCCAAGTCGTTGAGCGTGAAAAGCGGAGCGCCTGCTGCGCCTCCTCCCATGCGCTGCGTCGGTGATCCGGGCACGACCATCAGCATGTTGCTGCCAAGGCCCGAGATTGTATTGCCCACGTAGGCCGTCGCGCCCTGACCGAGCGACTCCATCATCAACACAGCGGCGACGCCGATGACGACGCCGAGCATCGTCAGCGAAGAGCGCATGCGATTGCGCAGCAACGCGGCGAATGCGAGCGAGCTCGTCGCGCGAAGGCTCACGACGCAACTCCGTCCGAGAGAATGCGACCATCGTGAAAGACGATCTGTCGCTTTGCCCACGCCGCACATTTTGGGTCGTGCGTGACCATGATGACGGTGATTCCACGTTCGTGGTTCAGCTCGGCGATGAGCTGCATGATCTCGTTGCTCGTCTTGGAGTCGAGATTTCCCGTGGGCTCGTCGGCAAGAATCACTTCCGGGGTGTTGATGAGCGCGCGCACCACCGCTACTCGCTGCTGTTGGCCGCCAGAGAGTTGATTGGGCGTTGCGTCTTCGCGGCCTGCGAGACCCACCGCCGCAAGTGCTTCGATCGCTCGTGCCTCGCGCTCGCGTGAGCTCACCCCGCCGTAGATAAGCGGCAGTGCGACGTTTTCGATCGCGCTCGTCCGCGTCAGGAGGTTGTAGCTTTGAAAAATGAAACCGAACTTGGCGTTGCGCAGGGCCGCTAGGACGTCGGGGGAGAGCGTCTGCACCGAATGTCCTTCGATCTCGTACTCACCCGCGGTCGGCAAATCGAGACAGCCGAGAATGCTGACCGCGGTGGACTTCCCTGATCCGGATGCGCCGGTGATCGCGATGAGCTCCCCCGGACGAATCACCAGGTTGATGCCAGCGAGCGCGCGCACCGTTGCCTCGCCTTCCCCGTAAACGCGTTGCACGTTGCGAAACGCAAGAAGGGGGACGTCACTTTGACTGGTTGAGATCATACGCCTTCTTTCCTTCCGTGGTCAGATCGACGATCACGTGCGTCCCGACACTCAGATCACTTGCCGCAATCGCGGTGAGCTCACCGTCGCTGAGCGCGGGCTGGACGTCGTGACGAACGAGCTTTTGATCGACCAGAGTCCAAACGCCCGGGCTTTTCATCGACGCTTCTCCTGGCGGTGAGAAACGAAGGGCGGCATTTGGAATCTTGTCCGCATCGACGATCGTTCCCGTTCGGATACGCACGGAAGCCGTCATGCTCGGTTTGAGCGCCAGATCGACGTTGTCGACGACGATCACGACGCCATAGGTCACGACGTCTTGAATGACGCGCGCGGCGTTGCGGACTTCACTGACGGTCCCCGTAAAGACGCGATCTTGGTACGCGTTCACCGTGAACTGCGCGACTTCTCCAACCGCAATTTCGGCGATGTCCGCTTCATCGACAGCCGCGACAACCTCCATCTTGCGCAGGTCTGCCGCAACGGTGAACAGCACCGGCGTCTGCAACATCGAAGCGACGGTCTGTCCTGGATCGACGTTGCGCGTAATGACGACGCCGTCGATAGGTGAACGAATGACCGCATGATCGAGGTTTGTTCGAGCAACGGTGGCCATCGCAGTCTGGGCGGCGACGTTGGCCTCCGCCGCTTCCACGCGCGTTTTTGCAAGAGCGAGCGAAGTCACGAGCGCTTCGTGCTCGGAGGGTGATTGCGCACCCGTCGCGAACAACGCATCGGCGCGTGCCGCGTTTCTCTTTGCTTGCTCGAAGTCGAAACGCGCTTGAGCGAACTGCGCCTTGGCTGCGCTCGCCATGGCATTCGATTGAGCCCGCTGCGCTTCCAGCACGTTGCGGTCGAAGCGCGCGAGGACTTGGCCCTCTTTGACTCGGTCATTGTAGTTCACGTCGACGGATGCCAAGCGACCGGAGATCTCTGCGCCGATCGGCACGGTTGAGACTGCGTCGACGCGACCGGTTGCGCGAACCTCGCGCACGAGATCTCCGTGTGTCAGCGCAACCGTGCGAAAACGCGCAGCCATGGGCGCCGGGCGCGGGCGGGTGAGCAGCACGCCTGTCGCGATGGCTAGTGCTGTAACGCTGAGGCCGATACCCGAGTAGACGCGAGCGCGTCGCTTGCGTGCTCGCTCGCGTGCGATCAGCGTCGGTAGTGGGGTTCGCCCCGTCGGCAGTTTGACAAGATTCGTTGGTGATTCAGGTGCACGCTGTTGCATGCGTGCTCGTGCTGCATCAATCAGACCATTCGTGGGCGCGGCAATCCGGCTGCCAACTGTCACCATCGCGTAACGCGGCGAGGACCGACGTTACTCACGGGTCACATGCGACGGGCTACGTCATGTCCTGGCTTCGCAACAGGTGCTTGTGCACTTTGAGGAAGTCTTTGATGCCTTGGCTGGACTTCGGCAAGCGCGGCATTGCGATGGGCTTTCCGGCAGCGATTGCCTTTTGCAGCTCCACGAAGGTGGCCATACTTTCGTTCACGTACGTGTAGACCAGATTGACGACGTCCGCCGTAACCGAATCCGCGACAAGAGGCGTTGGCGCTGTGGCGCTGAGGAGTTCCTGCCTGAGGTATCCGGCGATCGACGCCACCGTGCCGCAGCGCCATTCCGGCACGCGGAAGTTTTGCTGACCAGCTCGGCGCTCGAAGAACTTGCGCGCATTCTTCGCTCGCTCCTCTGATTGGAAAACGAAGATCACGCACGCGGTTTTGTCGTCGCCGTACTTTTGCGCGTATGCCGGCCGATCGGCGGCGCTCTTCAACGGTGAAAACAGATGCACGTAGTTCTCGATTTTGCGCTCGACTGCGCGCAGCGTCTTCGTTGATCGCTCGATCTCGACCAAGAATCGGCGTGTGTCGGTTTCGATCGCGGCGCGCGTCAAGCGAGTTGTCGCGTGACTCACGTTCCCGTGCCCGATTTTGTACCCGTTCCCGGTCAGCGCGAGGCCCCTGCGAGCCTCGTCGCGCTGGCCTCTTTGGTTTCCATTCGCCGCAGCCCGGCCTGTGGGTCGAGCGCTACGGAAATTGGCGAGGACCAATCACGCGTTTTTCCTGTCCATCGTC
>JBIKMD010000105.1:0-8393 GCA_044359465.1 Myxococcota bacterium | reverse complement strand
CCGCGCGGCGATGGCTGAGGCCACGGCGACGCCCCACGTTTGTTCCACGCTGAGGCTAGAAGCATCGAGCACCGCCTGGAGGTTCAAGCGGATGTCTTTTGCCGCCTCGGGGATGAGGTCTTTTAGTTCGTCTAGTGTTGCCATGGTTAGGCTCCGAGCGTTTGCTCGCCCTTTTTCCAGTTGCACGGACACAGCTCATCCGTTTGCAGCGCATCGAGCGTCCGGATCACTTCATCCACGTTGCGGCCGACCGAGAGATCATTCACAGAGGCCCAGCGAATCACGCCTTCTGGGTCGATGATGAAGGTTGCGCGCAGCGCTACGCCGTCCTGTTTGTGCAAAATGCCGAGCGCTTCAGAGAGCTCACGTTTGGTGTCTGCGAGCATGGGGAAGGGAAGGTCCTTGAGGTCAGCATGGTTCTTGCGCCACGCCAGATGCACGAAGTGGGTGTCCGTGCTCGCGCCGAGCACTTGCGCGTCGCGATCCAAAAAGTCGCGATTACGTTTGCCGAAGGCAGCGATTTCGGTGGGGCAAATGAAGGTGAAGTCCATCGGCCAAAAGAACAGGACGCGCCACTTGCCTGCGTAGTCTTTATCCGAGATCTTCTTGAACTCTTTGCCGGCATCGAGGCTCACTGCGGCTTCGAGGTTGAATGAGGGAAGTTTGTCGCCAATAGTCAGCATGGTTGTTGTCTCCTTGATGAAGACAACATGCGCGTGCCGGAGTCATAAGGGAAAGACAACGTTTGTATGGGTCTGATAAGTGAATGCTATCAGGGTTGGACACAGCCCGAGGGACCCACAACGAAACCCGCACCCGTTGCAGCGCTCGTGCTGGTGCCCGGATTGCGCACCAGAAGGTAGGCAGGCACTGTCGCAAGTCCATCGTAGCCCGGTAGCGCAACGGTGGTGCTGTAGGCTTGCTCCAGCGTGATACCTGCGGCGGCGCCTGTGCTGCTCGCCGTGTTCGTGTTCACATCGATGCACGCGCTGAACGCGTCGCCCATCGCGAGCCCGCTGATGATCTGCATGCCAGGACTGCTGAGCCCGTTTAGCGTGTCTACCGTGTTGTTCGTGAAGGTACCGTCAAAACCTGCGCCGAGTGTGACCAGCAACCCAGCGTTCGCCACCTGGTGAATGGTGTTGCCACTCACGAGCACCGCGGCGCCGCTGGCCGTGACGTCCACGGCGATGCCGCTTTCTGTTTGCGACCCGGAGCCCGTGACGCCAATTTGGCCGATACGATTATCGACGAGACGCGCGTGCACAGCGCCACCCGTGATCTGCAGCGTCATTGCCGTGTTTTCGGAGCCGCGCAGGTCGTTGTCTGTCACATCCAGCTCTAATGCCCCACTCGCGCCAATCACCACACCGCTACCAATGACACCGTCGATGAGCAGATCTTGGATCACCGCGTTACCTGCCAATTGGTCTGCCAAAATGCCCGAGCCTGAGGCGTCCTGAATGTGCACATTGGCGAGACGCACGTTCACCGCCTGAGCCAGCTCTACACCGCTTCCAGTGATCGACGAGACGGTGCCTCCATCGATGGCAAAGCGCGCGCCGGCGGTATTGCCAATGGAAATACCAGTGCCCGTCATGTTTGCTGCGTTCACGGAATTCCACGTGATGCCGCTCGGCCCCACCGTGGTGTTGTGGAAGGCGATGGCCGCTCCTGCGCTGCTGGTGATGGTATTGACGAGCGGCGTGCCTCCGCGATCGGCGTGCACCGTGAGTGTGCCGCCCGCGGCCGGCGCGTCGATGGCCGCATCGGACAGTAGGCCTGTGCCGGTTGTGCTGGTGATCACCAGACCTCCCGCAAAGACCACCGAGCCGCCGGCATTGTCCGCAAGCGCGACCCCGATGTTGCTCGCCGATGAAATGTTTACCGGCGCCTCAAAACGGACTTCACCGCTCTGGTTCTGAATCGAGATGCCGCCGCTCGTGGTGATGATGTCGCTCGCTGCATCGAAGGTCACCGTGCCGCTGCCACCCACGATACTGAGGGCAGTCGGGTTCGCACTCGTGATGTCCACGTTGGTGAAGCTTACCGGGCCCGTGTTGTTGCTGATCATCACGGCGCCACTCACACTGGCGCCGCTCACTAACGCGCCGGACACACCCATGGCGGCGAGTGTTGTCGCAGCGAAGGAGGACATGAGGCTGCCGCTCGCGAGTGTGATGGTGTTCTGTAGCGTGGGCGGTGCGCCGTTTAGAACTGGGCGTGCGAGCGTTCCGGACGGCGGGCTGATCGAGAACAACACATCGAAGGTGCTAGCTGACGTGCGGTCGCCCCTAAGCCGTTCGTTCGCCGTGAGGGCAAATGCGTCCGAATACGTTCCCGCCGAGACGAACACGCTGTGGTCTGCTGCATGGACAGCGCTGACCGCCGCGAGCGTTGGGAAGGGCGAGCCCAAGATGCCTGTGTTCGCTGGGTTCGCGCCTTGCGAGACAAACCAAATCACTGGCCCGGCAATGGTGAGCGTGAGGTTCCCGGGAGCACTCTCGAGGGCGCCATCGCTGACGCGATAGGTGAGCGTACAAGTGCCTGTGAACCCCGGCGGCGGCGAGAACGTGAAGGTGCCCGTTGATTGTAGACCGCTCACCAGCGCGCTGCTGCATGCCGACGCATCCACGCTCGTGAGAGTGAACGTTGGGCCGTCGTTGTCTGGATCGCTGACGTCGCCCATGCCGTTGCTGAATAGATTGAGCGTGATGACGATTGGCATGTTCGTATGAACGCTTCGGCTGATGGCGTTTGCGATGGGCGCGTCGTTTACGGCTTCGACGTTGAACGTGATGGTATTCGCAGCGGCGGCCAGATCGACGCCGCCGTTTGCCGTGCCACCATTGTCCCGGACGCGAAAGCTAAAGCTTGCATAGGCGGCCAGCGATTCGTTCAGCACTGGCGTGTAAGTGAGTTGTGCAGGAGTCACCTCTTGGCCGCTCGTGACGGGGATGCCTCCGGCTGACAAGGTGCCGCGCATCGGTAGTGACACGACAATCACCGACGTGAGCGTGTGCCCATCGGCATCGAGCACCGCAAAGTCTGCGGCGCTGAAGGTGTAGGTCGCATCTTCGTTCAAGGTAATCGTTTTGTTCGCGCTGGTTGGTGCGTCATTGATGTTGGTGATGCCTATGACGAAGGTTTCATCCAATGTGAGACCGTTCGAATCGGTGACGCGCACGCAAATGGAACGCGTGGGTGTGGCTTCAAAATTGAACGTGGCGGTCGTTGCGAGCTGCGTTCCCGTAATTTGAAACTCGGCATTGTTGGCGTCGCCCCCCGCGCAGCCGCTGATGAGCGCAAAATTGAAGGTCTCGCCAG
This sequence comes from Myxococcota bacterium, assembly GCA_044359465.1. Lineage (GTDB taxonomy): Bacteria > Myxococcota > JADLHZ01 > JADLHZ01 > JADLHZ01 > JADLHZ01. The sequence continues at coordinate 5,066 of JBIKMD010000105.1, read as the reverse complement.
GATCGGGATCCGTTGCGCCGAGTGCGCCAACCGCGCCAGGCGCGCTGTTCTCGAACACCGTGCTCATGGTGAGGCTGATGTCTGTTGGTGCGCGGCGCAGCACGATCGAAAAGGCTTCTTCGTAGCGGCCACCTCCGCCATCATCGACGCGCACCCGGATGCTATACGCACCTGAGGGCAACGCAGAGACTGTTTGTAGTGTGGCACCGGTGATGCCGAAGAGCGCATTGTCCGTGGCGCCCGTGCCCGCAACGAGGGAATAGTTTGCCACATCGTTCGGTGCATCGCTGTCCGTCGTGGTGAGTGTTCCAATCGTAGCGCCGGCTGCGAGTGAGGTGGCGTTCACGCGCACCGTGTTTGTTACATCTGCGCTGCTGAGCTGAATGTCCGTAGGCGGGTCGTTCACCACACCCACGAAGAGTCGCATCGTATTTGGCGAGAGATCACGGTTGCTTCCAAGCGCACCATCGTCGACCGCAGAAAACGTGAAGGTGGTTAGCGGGTTTGGCGGTGTGCTCGTGGCGTTGAGTGGTGGAACGTAGCTGAGTGAGGAGAGACTGCCGAGCGGAATAAACGTCCCGGCAGAAACCGGCGTGCTTACGAGTAGCAGTGCGCCCACGTCCGGCACGGTGTCTACGAACAGGCCCGTGATCGTATTGGCTGGCGTATCGTTGTCGTCGCTCATGCCAAAGTCCGCGGCGACAAATACGTAGGGCGTGTCTTCTGGCGTGTTGACTGCGTTGTCTTGACCGACTGGCGGATCGGCGACGTTGTTCACGTTGAACGTGATGATGTTTGGAGTGGCGTCCGTTCCTCCTGCATCGTCTCGCACTTGGAAGGTGAAGACGCTGTAAGGTGTGCCGCGACCGTTTTCCGTCGGAACGAATTGAAGCTGAGTCACGTCAGCCACCACGTTTCCTGGGACCAAGGTGGTGGCGCCTACTCGCAACACGCCACCACTCGGCACTGCCTCAATCACAATCCCAGCAAACCCGTTTGGTGGAACGTCGTTCGTGTCGCTGAAGCCGAAGTTGCCGGGCGCAAAGGTGTACGCCGTGTCTTCATTAAAGGTGAGTGTGGTGTTTGCGCCGGAGGGCGCATCATTTACGCTCGTCACATTGAAGGTGATCGTGTTCAGCGATGTGTCTTGGTTTGTGCCCCCGCCGTTGTCGCGGAGCAAAAACGAAAAGCTCGTCAGAGCGGTTCCATACGCGTTGGCTGGCGGCGTATACACCAGCAAACCTGCAGCCAACGCTGCCGCAGGAATAACGCTGCCATTGCCAACTTGCGAACCCATGAATTGAAGCGTTGGGCCGGGCGCCGAGACGATAGTGACATCTTGCAGTGTGTTCGGTGGCGCATCTGCCGAATCATCAAAGCCGAAATCCGTAGCCGTCAGCACGCGCGGCGTATCTTCCGCAACGGTGATCGTCGCATCCGTGCCCGACGGCGGATCATTCGCGGCCGCAATGGAGAAGGTGACGGTTCTTGGCGTCACGTCGGTATCTATGCCGCCGTTCGCGGTGCCGCCGTCATCGCGTACGAGAAAGCTGAAGCTCACGTTTCCGGTGGCGTTCGCGGCCAAGCGGTAGGTGAGCCCCGTAAAAGGTGCGGCAACAGTTTGACCGGCGGTGACTGGCACACCCATGTGACGCAGGCTTCCTGAAGCTGGAACGCTGAGGAAGGTCACAGACGCGAACGCGTTCGCCGGCGTATCGCGCGGGTCGACGAAACCAAAGCTCGCCGCGCTCAACGCCACGTCTGCTTGGTCTTCCGAGAGTAAGATGGTGCGATCGCCACCGAGCGGTGCGTCGTTGACAGGAAGGACGTCGAAGGTGAGCGTGTTTGGCGCAAGGGCTGTGTCTTTTCCGCCGCCTGCAATGCCGCCGTCGTCCTGCACCAAAAATACGAAGCTCGCGAACGCGCTGCCAGACTGATTGGGCGGTGGAAGATAGGTCACTAAGCCCGCGGCGATGTCCATGGCCGGCACGGCTTCACCTAAGCTCACCGGTAGGCCAGCGTTCAGCAAAACACCGCTGAGCGGCAGGCTTTCCACATTCAGAAACAACAACTGATGCCGCGTGTCGCTGAAGCCAAGGTCCGCAATCTTCAGCGTGTACGCCACGTCTTCGAGTACTGTAGCGGTTCCATCTGCAGAAGTGGGCGGCAGGTTCGGCTCAATGACAGTGATGGTCACCGTGTTCGGCGTCGGATCCAGATCAGTGCCGCCGCTTCCCACTCCGCCGTTGTCTCGCGCCTGGAATGTGAAGCTAGACGACAGCGAGCCTTCTGGTGTGAAGCGCACCGAGGTGACGGCCTGCCCGAGCGTGACGGGTTGCCCTTCGGCGGTCAGTAGCCCGTGCTCCGGTAGGCTCGTGATCACTGCCGACGTGATGATATTCGCCGGCGTATCGTTCGGATCCGTACCTTCGAACACCGTGATGTCGCGTGCGACACCCACCACGGTCTGCACGCTGAAGTCCGCACCCTCAGGCGGGTCATTGTTGGCAAGGACGTCAATGGTCACGCGGTTAGGCTCGAGATCTAAATCACTGCCCCCTCCGTCGTCGCGCACTTGAAAGGTGAACGAGGTGTAGGGCGAGCCGCTGGCATTAGGCGCAGGCACGAAAGTGAGGCGCGCCGCGCTAGCGATACTGATCTCTGTTTTGCCTACAGCCGCGCCGTCTAGCTGCAGGGTGCCCGCATTGGGCAGTGTGGTGATGATCAGGGTTTTGAGCTGGTTTCCATCTGGATCGGAGAACTGTGGGAGCGGCAGGACCAAGGGCACGTCCTCAATCGCAGTCAGGCGAACATCGATGCCAAAGGGAGGCCGGTTCGCTTGTTCGGCGCCTGGCTTTGCGGCGCCAGGGCCTTCGCAAGCGGCAAAGAGCACGGAGATGACGAGTGCCAGGGAGGCGCGCATGCACAGAACTATAGGCATGGTTGGCCGGAAAAACGACAATGCTTGTGCCGCTCCTTAGACCTGGTTTCCTTCACGCCATGACGTCTACCTACATCGCATCCAGCTACACCGGGCCGATTCTCGTCACGGCCGTCTATTTGCTCACGTACTACACCCTCTTTCTCTACGCGCTCCGTCAAAAGGGCCACATCCGTCGTCGCTACAAAGCGCGCGGTGAGAAGTTCGACCGGTATTTCAGCCAAGACCGCGAGTTGCTCGCACTCGACCGCTACACCGGGAACATGCTCGAGCACATGCCGCCCTTCCTCGCGTTATTGTGGTTGAATGCGGTCTTCGTCGGAACGCTGAGCGCGACGGCCGCAGGAACTGTGTACGCGCTGACGCGTCTCGCTTACCCTTTTTTGGTGGGACGAACGCTTGGGGTGGTGATCCGTCGCAGGGTCTTGCTCGCAACTTTTAGCGGCTATGGTGTCATCCTCTACTTTGTGGGGAGCCTGGTGTGGAGCGCGTTTGCCTGAGGACCGCCGCGGTACTCAAAAGTAAAATAAACGGAATAAGTGTTGTGGAGCTGGTGCGTACTTGCTACGGGGCATCCTTCAGCAAGGCGATCATCCACTGGCGCGATGTTGGTGGTGGTAGGCAGCAAGCAATGTTTGAGGTTAGTTCATGGGTACCAAGCTTTACGTAGGCAATCTTCCGTTCACTGTTTCTGATGAAGAGCTCGGCGAGGCGTTCGCGCGCTTCGGCACGGTCAACTCGGCAAAAGTTATTCTCGACCGCGACAGCGGCCGTTCCAAGGGCTTCGGCTTCGTGGAAATGGGCAGCGACAACGAAGCACAATCCGCGATCGAAGGCATGAATGGCCAATCGCTCGCCGGTCGCGCATTGACGGTGAACGAAGCCCGCCCAATGGAGCCACGCGCTCCACGTGGCGAAGGCGGCGGTGGTCGTCAAAACCGCTGGTAATCGCTAGCTAGATTGATACAAAAACGGGTCGGTTCCTTCGGGAGCCGGCCCGTTTTTTTTTGTGCTCCAGCGTCGCGGTCTTTGATCGACAGGCGCGTCGCAACGGCATATGGCGGCCCTGTGGAGACTATTGAAGCGTGGGCGCGGCACTACGTGCTCTCTGACGATCTACAGACCAAGCTCGCGCCGCCTGCGCTCCCCGCCCTGTTTGCACGTGACTTTGCGCCCGAGCGTTTGCTGGCGCCAGGCCGTCCTCCCGAGCTGAAAGCCGCAAAACGCGGCGAACGGATTCCCAAGCCCGAGGGCATGCGTGAGCCGCTATTGCGAGCAAAAGCGCTGCATGCATTCCTGCATCATGAGCTGCAAGCGGCCGAGCTGATGTGTTGGGCCGTGCTCGCGTTCGCGGATGCCGAAGAAGACTTTCGCCGCGGGCTACTACGCGTGTGTTTTGACGAAATTCGGCACATGAATCTGTACCGAACGCACATCGAAGCGCTCGGCTGCAAAGTTGGTGACTTTGGGGTGCGCGATTGGTTTTGGAAACGCGTGCCGCAGTGTCAGAACAAATTGTCGTTCGTTGCGGTCATGGGCATGGGGCTCGAGGCGGCGAACCTCGAGTACGCACCCGTTTTTGCGCAGCGCTTTCGTGATGCCGGTGATCTTGTGGGCGCCGAAATTCAGGAGCGCATTGGCCGCGAAGAGGTGGCGCACGTCAAATTCGGGGCGCACTGGTTCGTCAAATGGACCGGCGGCTGTGACTTCGATGTTTGGCTCAATGCTTTGCCTCCGCCATGGTCCCCCATGGTGCTGCGCGGAAATCCTATTGCGGTCGAAGCACGACAGCGTGCCGGGATGAGCGACGCGTTCATCGCTGCGCTGGGCGCCTATGTCCCAGAGCCGCACGGCCGCCGTGCCTGATATGCCGTACGCCTGGGTCCTCAACCTAGATGCCGACTTCGAGCTGTCGCGGCGCACCTATAATACGCCCAAACAGCTTGCTGCAGACCTCGCCAAACACGGCGCGGGCGCAAAAGCATTGCTCGGTCCTGACGATGTGATCGCATCGAAGGACACGCCAAAACACTTCATCGGGCGCGCGTTTTGCCCTACGCCCCCTGCGCTCAAGACACTGCGCGCGTTTGGCCTGACGCCGGAGCCGCACCCGAGCGTAGAGATC
>JBIKMD010000103.1:0-8416 GCA_044359465.1 Myxococcota bacterium | reverse complement strand
CAGGAGCGACGAGCAGCCCAAAGTCCGCGTCCACCGCGCTGGAGAGCACACGTCCTGAGCCGTCTTCTAGCGCGATATTCAGGGAGCGCGTAGACGCACGAACTGCACCAGCATTCACGCGAATCTTCAGCAAAGTCTCTCTCAGACTCGTAGCGATCTCGGTCATCGGGCCGAGCAACACGCGAGCGTCGCCCGCTTGCAGCTCGGCCGATCCGTTTCCCTCTGTTCGCACCAGCTCGTTGAACGCGAGTCGGTCACCTGCGCGCAGCATCCGCCAAGCGTCACCGTTCTGCACCGCTGCCGCCTCAGCGCGCACGACTTCCAACATCCTTGGTGCCACTGGCTGTGTTGCCGGCTGAGGCACTACCGGCGCATCAAAAGCGCGACTACCAAGCCAGCCAAGGCCACAATCAGGCAGGCAAACAGCAGGGCAATGGCAAGTGCACGCATGGTCTCTTGTTATTGTAGAAGAGGACCAGGCGTGAAGCCAGGTAAGGTGACGCTCACGCTCGTTCCTTGGTCGAGGCTACTCTCGATGCGCACTTTCCCTCCGTGGGTCTCGACGATTTTGTACACCGTCGACAGACCGAGACCCAAATTCCCATGCTGCCCTTTGGTCGTAAAAAACGGTTCAAACACTTTGGACAAGTGCTCTGGCTCGATACCTTTGCCCTGATCCGTCACGGTCACTCGCGCCAGTCCTTCGGAAGGCTGCGTGAGCGACACGACCACATGCGCGCCCGGCCTGCTCGCCGACACGGCATTATCTAAGAGCTCACGCAACATGCGCTGCAGCTGAGCCTCGTCGCCTCGCACCATGGGCTCTGCCGCTCGTTCTACTTCGATGTGTACCCGCTTTGCTTTTTCGCCGACCGAGAGTTCCGCGATGGCTGCATCGACCACCTCAGATAGTCGAACCCTGGTTGAACCACTTTCACGCTGTGAGAGCGCTAACAGATGCCCGACGATGTCACGGATGCGGCGCGCTTCGGCTTCGATGCTGTTCAATTTCTTGATTGCTGCAACGTGACGCTCGGGTTCGGCGCTCAGGTCTGCGAGCAATAACTCCGTTTGTCCTAGCACGGTGGCAAGAGGGTTGTTGATCTCATGGGCAACACCCGCACCGAGCACAGACAGCGCAGCCATTTTCTTGGCCTCTACCAACAACGCCTGTGCCTCCTCTAGATCGCGCGTGCGCTCTAAAACACGGGCGTGCAACTCATCGTTGTGTTTGCGAATCTCGCCATCACGTCGCTCCACTTCGTTGCCCATGAAGACAAACGCATCGCGGAGCTCAACGAGCTCGCTGGCGGAACGCTCGAACAGAGGTAGCTTCAACCTCAAATCCCCAGCGGCTATCGCGCGTGCGCCCGCGAGCAATCCAGCAAGAGGCCGCGTTAGGTCACGCGCCAGCACAAGCCCGCCGGCCAACGCCACTGAGAGCGCAATGACGAGCCAATACAGCGTGCGCGCTTGCAATCGATACAAAGACGCATGCAAGTGTTCGGGGGACTCACGTACGAGCACAGTGAGTGCGCCCACACTCCGTCGTGCCTCGAGCTCACTCGCATCGCTGCGCGGAGCTGCTTCGAGCGCTGGAGCCCCGCACACGTTGCGCTGATCCGCGTCCACGACTGCAAGGAATAAGGCCTCGTCAACCAGCGTGCGCAGTGCCTGACACGTGCGTTCGAGTGAAACGAGCACAGAGAAAGCGAGTTGCTCGTCCTTCAGCGGCACGCTTGCAAAAAGAGGAATCGCCGCTGCGCGCTGCACGAGCAAAGCCTCGCCAAAATGCGACGCTGGTTGCGCAGCGAACGCAGTCGATGCGCCCAGAACGAGTGCTTCCTCTACACCTTGGCGCCTGGCAGCAGCCACCACCCCAGACTCGTCGCGCAGCACAGCCGCGAGTCGTTCGTCCTCTTGCCCTACAATCAAACGAAGCGCACCCTCGCGTTCTTTCGCAGCGAGCGTCGCCCACGGAATGACAGCCAGGCTGGCAGTGAGTGCCTCATGGCGTGCTTGCAAAAACGAGCCGAGAAAAAACGCTGCGGTCTGGGCTTGGCGATCACGCGCCTTGGCGTGATCTTCTCTGGTCTCGCGCGCATGCAGACCCAGAAGACTCAACGCAGCAGCAGCGAGCGGCAGCACAGCGGTGAAACCCACGAGAATCAGCAAACGCGTGCGAAGACTGAGCCCACCGTGCTGAGTGGAATTAGGCATCGAGCATCGCGCGTATTTTGCTCGCGAGCTCCTTCACGACGAAGGGTTTGCGAAGCAGCGGAGAAACGTGATGGGCGCCAAAGTCTGCATAACCAGACATGAACAAAACGGGAGGTACGGCACCCTCTTCGGCAAGAAGGGCGACTGCCTCGGGTCCGCTCAATCCAGCCATGACGACGTCAGACAAGATGAGATGAATGGAGCCAGAATGGGCTTTGACAACAGAGATGAGCTCACGACCGTTTCGAGCCGTCATCACCGTATAACCTAAACGCGCGAGCGTCCGTTCGAGCACGCGCCCTACAATCTCCTCGTCTTCACACACGAGGATGGTCTCCCCCTTGCCCTGCGCGACCTGCCCTTCTGAACGCGTTTGGTCGCTTGCGTTCGCATCACACCGCGGGAAGTAGAGACTGAACGAGGTGCCTTGGCCAAGACGCGAATGCACCATGACGCGGCCGCCATGGCGCTGCGCAAAACCGTGCACGACCGCAAGGCCAAGCCCGGTTCCCTTGCCTTTTTCCTTGGTCGTAAAAAACGGTTCGAAGATGCGCTGCAGCGTAGCGTCGTCCATGCCGTGTCCGGAGTCTTGCACGGTGATGCAAACGTAGTCGCCCGGAGCAAGGCCCTGACCACCTGGATGCGCCAGATTCTCAGTGCGCAAGATCAGCTTGCCGCTGCCCCCCATAGCGTCGCGCGCGTTCGAGGCAAGATTGACGATGGCCTGACCCAACTCGCCACTATCAATGAGCATGGGCCAAGCGTTGTTCACTAGCTCGAGCTCGAGCGTAATGCCCTCTCCCACCAAACGCGCGAGCAGCGTTCGCATGGACGCGAGGGCTGCGTTCGGGTCAATGGGCGTCCGTTTCTCCGGCGCGCTGCGCGCAAAGAGCAGCAACTGCCTCGTGATTTCTACGGACCGCGAGGCGGCATCTTGAATGTCGAGCAAATCGTTGTAGCTCGCGTCGCCTTGTTTTGCGTCTTGCAGGAGCAAGCTCACGTTTCCCAGAATCACCGCGAGCATGTTGTTGAAGTCATGAGAAACGCCGGCGGCGAGTCGACCGAGCGCTTCGAGCTTCTGATCTTGGCGCACACGTTCTACGGCCGTCATGTCGCGGATGACCCACATTTCGCACGGGCGGCCAGACAGGCTCACTTGCTCACGCGAAAAATCGAGAATGAGCTGCGGCGCTCCCGGCCTTGGCAGTGTCAACCGACCCGCGCTTGGGTCCCGCGTTTTAATCAGTGCCTCGAAATCCGGCTGCAATTGCCGAGCCTTTGCGTTGGCTGGGTCGAGTGTGCGCGATTCCTTGTCGAAAACGAAGATCGCGTCGGAGGTTGCTTCGAGCAGCACCCGGCCGCGCTCTTCCGACTCTGCTAACTTCGCTTGCAGATCGGCAGCCTGGCGACCGAGATGTACCTTTCCCGCTGCCTGCGAAACACGCATGCGCAGCTGATTCAAGTCGAAGGGTTTCTGCAGGTACTCGCTCGCGCCAGCAGCAATCGCTTCAACGGCGGACTCATAGGACGGGTAACCCGTTACAATGATCACCGCCAAATCGGGGATGATCTGTTTGAGCTGCTTGGTTGCGTCCAGGCCAGACATGCCGGGCAAGTTCTTATCGACCAGGGCAACACTGATCCGAGGGTTCGCGCGGGCGAGCGCCAAACCTTCGTTTGCATCTGCGGCCGTGTGCACCTTTGCGCCAAGGCGCGCGCACACCTCTGACAGCAGGTCCCGTAGTGAAGCCACGTCGTCGATGACGAGCAGCTCCCATTGCCTGTCCATGGGTGAGATGTCGTGTGAGTGGGCGCTTTGTTAACGCGTGCCACGCGTAAGGCAATGTAGCCCGAAGTGCGCGGTCAGCGATCGAGGCGAATTTCGCCAACTTTCTGATTGAACTCGGCGTACGTCCCTTGGAAGTCATCAATACCGTTCTTGCTCATGGCGATGATCCGCGTAGCGGCATCGCCAACGAGGTCGCGGTCATGGGTCACGAAGATGACCGTGCCTTCGAACTTCACGATGGCATCGCGCAGCGCCGAGATCGACTCGAGATCCAAGTGGTTCGTCGGCTCGTCGAAAATGAGGACGTTGTTCTTGAGCAACATGAGCTTGCTGAACAACAAACGTGCGGTCTCACCGCCAGAGAGCACGTCGGTGAGCTTCTCGCCCTCTTCGCCCGTAAACAACATGCGACCGAGCAGCCCACGCACGTCTTCGCGCGTCGCCTTTTCGTCGAAGCCTTGCAACCAATGCCAAAGCTGCACGCCGTGCGGAATGCCTTCGCGGTGATCTTGGGCAAAGTAGCCAATGCGCACTTCATGCCCCCACGCGACTTCGCCCTCGTCCTTGGAAATCTGATTCTGAATCAGCCGCAGCAAGGTGGTTTTACCAATGCCGGACGGTCCAATGATTGCGACTTTGTCACCGCGCATGATGGTCGTGCTGAACTCTTTGCAAATGACAATGTCGGGCTTGCCCTTCTCGACGAAGGACTTGCTCAAGTTCTCCACGCGCAAAACATGTTTGCCAGACGGCTTCTCGCCGATCTCGAACTTGATGAACGGACGCGCAATGTTCGAACGCTTGAGCTGGTTCAGCTCGAGCTTCTCTACTTCTTTGCGGCGGCTCGTAGCCTGAGAGCTGCGGGTGCCGGCGCCAAAGCGCGAAATGAATTCCTTGAGCTGCGCAACCTTCTTGGCCTTGTCTTGGTTCTCTTGCTCGAGACGTCCGCGGATCTGCACCTTCTGCAGCACCATGTCGTCATAGTTGCCGGTGTAGGTGATGATCTGTTGGTAATCGATGTCTGCCACATGCGTGGTGACGGCGTTCAAGAAGTGCTTGTCATGGCTAATCACCACGAGCACGCCTTCGAACTCGAGCAGGAAGCTCTCGAGCCACTTGATGCTATCGAGGTCCAAATGGTTCGTCGGCTCGTCGAGCAGCAAACACTGCGGTTTGCCGAACAAGGCTTGCGCCAGGAGCACGCGAAGCTTGAGACCACCCGACATGTTCTTCATTAACTCGCCGTGTTGGTCGGTGGTGATGCCAAGACCGTCGAGTAGCACCGCAGCGTCAGCTTCTGCGGTGTAACCTTCTTCTTCCCCAATGGTGCCTTCGAGCTCGGCGAGCTTCATGCCCATCTCGTCGGTCATCTCGATGCCGGTCTCGAGCTTGGCGAGGAGCTCGTTCTTTTCCTTCATGGCTTCCCAGAGCGGGAGATTGCCCATGAGCACGGTGTCGAGCACCTTCACGTCGTCAAAACGGTAGTGATCCTGGCGAAGAAACGAGGTTTTTTTCGGGCGCTGCACCGAACCCTTCATGGGGTCTTCGGTTCCAGCGAGAAACTTCATGAAGGTAGATTTGCCGGCGCCGTTTGGTCCGGTCAGGCCGTAGCGACGACCCGCGACGAACGATTCATTGACGTTATCAAAAAGAACCTTGACGCCGTAACTCTGCGTAACACCGATACAATTCAACATCTCTATCAACCCAAAGCGGGTTACATCACGTAACCCTGCTCTCCATGTTGTGTCGCATCCAAGCCTTCGCGCTCTTCGTCTTTTTCGACGCGCAGACCGACCACCTTATCGGTCAGCTTCAACAATGCGTAAGTGACGGCGGCGCTATACGCGCCCGCGGCCAAAACGCCAATGAGTTGGTACCAAAGTTGTTCGGGGCGGCCAGACAGTAGGCCGTCATTGCCGGCTTCATTGAACAATTTCTGCGCAAAAACGCCCGTGAGCAGCGCGCCCAAGATGCCGCCAATGCCGTGAATCCCAAAGGCGTCGAGCGAGTCGTCGTAGTGAAAGCGCTCTTTGAGCAAGACGCCGCCGTAACAAACGATACCGGACAAGAACCCGATCATGAATGCCGCAGGTGGTCCCACGTACCCGGCAGCTGGTGTGATAGCGACGAGCCCTGCGACCAAACCTGAGACAAAACCCAGGATCGTCGGCCGACCGCGGTGAATCCACTCAACCATCACCCAGCTCAACGCTGCCACTGCGGCAGAAATATGCGTGGTTGCGAAGGCAAGCCCAGCAAGCGCGTTCGCACCAAGCGCGCTCCCGGCGTTGAAACCAAACCAGCCAAACCACAGAAGCCCGGCGCCGGTCACCGTCATGGTCAAGTTGTGAGGAAGCGGACGATCTTTTGGGAAGCCAACGCGTTTGCCGATGACCAAAGCACAGACCAGTGCCGACACACCGGAGGTCAAGTGCACGACCGTGCCACCCGCAAAGTCGAGCACACCAAGCTTGAATAACCAGCCGCCCTCCGCCCACGTCCAATGTGCGACGGGATCATAAACGAAAGTGGTCCACAGCAGCGCGAACAGGACGTACGCAGAAAACTTCATACGCTCAACAAAGGCACCAGCAATGAGCGCGGGCGCAATGATGGCAAACTTCATTTGAAACGCGGCGAACGCAAGATGCGGCACTTTACCGTGCGCCTCTGTCGCAAGGCCATCGAGGAAGAAGTATTTCAGATTGCCAATGACGCCGTAGAGGCTGTCACCAAAGGCAAGCGAGTAACCAACCAGCACGAACTGCAAGGTGATCAACGCCAGCGCAAAATGCACGTACATGAAGGTAGAGAGCACGTTTTTGCGGCGCACCATCCCGCCGTAAAACAGTGCAAGTCCGGGAGTCATGAGGAGCACGAAGGCTGAAGAAACGAGGAGCCAAGCCGTGTCGCCCGAATCGATCTGCATGCGCGACTCTTACGAGCATTACGCGCACCGCGTCAATTCTGGGCGGGCTCTGAGAGGGACCGTGATACCAATGCGCCTCGTCAGAAGATCAGTGGCCCAAGAAAAAAACGGATTATCTCACGGATGCGCAGGCCTTGTGATCTGGCTCAAACCTGCGGCGCGGAACGCTGGTTCTTCGAACGATTCCAGCACAAAACGTGCTCAGAGTGCCGTATAGTTGTGTTCATGCGGCCTTTTGTTTGCATACTACCGCTCTGCGGGTCGTGTGCGAGCGTGTAGGCGAGCGTACAGAGATCACGTCGCAACCTTTGGGATTCGCGTAGGTTAAACGGAGTGATGAAGATGAAACGACACCTGCCGCTCTTGCTTCTGTTGTCATCGTGTTCCGCGGACAAAGCCCAAGTGTCAGTAGACCTTTCCGGCGTCTACAAGAAAGACGGGCTGTCCGTTGTCTCCAATACCAAAATGGAAATCTCCCGCATGCGCTACGTGCTGGTGGGGCCTAACAGTGTCGTCCGGACGGGTGACACACCCACCAGCGGCCCTGCGAGACAAACGGTCCCTGGCACCACACCGGGCATTTCGGGCATCAGCGGAGGCAGCGGCGCTCCAGGGTTCGAGATTACGAACACGGTTGGCGGCGGTGAACGCATGCGCATTCTGCGGAGCGCTGACATCACGCCCGATCCCGAAACGTTATCATTCACAATTGACGCTCCGGCTGGCTTGAACCGAATGCTGGGTCTCATGGCCGCAACGACGCGAGATGGAAAGGAACACCTCGCCTACCTAGGCTTCAGCTCTGGGATCGATCTTAAGCCACTCGTTGATACCGAAGTGCGCGTTCCCGTGTACCCCGCTGGCATGGTCAACGCGCGGCTCAGCCTCACTGCAGCATCCGACGCACGTATCAAGAGCACTGGCTACAGCGGCGTGCTTGGCTGCAACCTCACGCTAACCCGAACGGAGCCCCTAGATGGCGTCACCATCGAGCGGCAAACCTTCGCATCGTTCAATGGATACGCGGCCCCAGAGATCCCTGCCGGTGATGCGGAATCGATTTTTGGCTACGGAAACGTACCACTTCCAACCGGCGACTATCTCGCAAGCTGCACCATGCAAACCACAATCGGCGAGCTGTCACTCATGAAGGAAAGACCGATTCGTGTGTTGCAAGGTGAAGACGTGCTCCTCGAAGGCGAGCTCGATCTGCCAACGGGTCCAGGCGCAACGCCTCCAGGGCCGAACGCACGTGCGGTCTATTTCACGGTAGGTACGAGTGACAACCTAACCGCGCTCATCCGAGAAGCCAACATCGTGAGCAACACGACCAGTCAGGTGAGCGTGCGCGCCCGAAACTTGGATGGCAGCCTTGCAGTCGATTTCAGTGGCGACGTCATCATCCGATTCCGACGCATCGACGTGCTCGATTCGGTGCCACCGTCGATCCTGGTAGTCAAAGAAAAAGGGCTTGT
>JBIKMD010000102.1:0-8435 GCA_044359465.1 Myxococcota bacterium | reverse complement strand
CATGACTTGCTGGCCCTCCGTCCAGCTACCGGTCTGTCTCCAGCGGAGGGACCCGCCTTGATCGGACGCAAGCTCTCGCGGGCAGTCAGCGCGAATGCACAAGTCTCTTCAACGGATCTTTTACCGTGATTCCTCGCCTCATTGCTCGATTAGACGTCAAAGCGCCCAATCTCGTCAAAGGCATTCAGCTCGAAGGCTTGCGGGTGATGGGTGATCCCGCCGAGCACGCGATCGCCTACTACGAGGCTGGGATCGACGAGCTCGTGTACATGGACATTGTGGCGAGTCTCTATCAGCGCAACAACTTGCTCGAGCTCGTAGAGAAGACCGCGCGCCGTATCTTTGTTCCTCTCACCGTGGGGGGCGGCGTTCGCTCACACGCAGACGCGCAGCGTTTGCTCCGCGCGGGTGCAGATAAAATCGCTATCAACACCGCCGCGATTCAGCGTCCGGCGTTGATTACCGAATGCGCAGAAAGTTTTGGCGCGCAGTGTGTGGTGGTGTCGATTGAGGCGAAGCGTCAATCGAACGGCAGCTACGAAGCTTATACGGACAATGGACGAGAGCGAACGGGCAAGGACGCGATTGCGTGGGCAAAACAGGCCGTGACGCTCGGTGCCGGCGAGCTACTTGTGACCTCTGTTGATCAGGAGGGAACAAAAAAGGGTTTTGACCTCGAGTTAGTGGCGCAGATTGGTCCGCACGTCAGCGTGCCTGTGATCGCTTCGGGAGGCGCCGGGAGAATCGACGATGTAGTGAATGTCATACATGCGAGTGCGGATGCGGTGGCTGTGGCAGCGCTGCTCCATTACAAGCTCGAAACCGTAGGCTCTCTCAAAACAGGGCTTGCCGCTCGCGGCATAGAGGTCCGCCAATGATCGTCGTTGATTACGGCGTGGGCAACCTGTTCAGTGTCGTCAAAGCGCTGCAGCATGTGGGCGCAAGCGTGCAAACTAGCGAGCGGGCGGAGGACATTGCGTCTGCCGATGCCGTTGTACTTCCGGGTGTGGGCGCTTTTGCTGATGGAATGAAGGGACTCGCGCAGCGTGGTCTCGTTGAGCCACTCCGCGGGTTCGCGCAAAGCGGTCGACCTCTGCTTGGGCTGTGTTTAGGGATGCAGCTCCTGTTCGAAGAAAGTAGCGAGTTCGGCCTGCATGCCGGTCTAGGCCTCGTGCCGGGTAAGGTTGTCGCTATTGCCCATGAGCCCGGCCTCAAAATTCCGCATATCGGCTGGGCCAAGCTGCAGCGTTCCGGCGACACTGTGTACTTTGTGCATTCTTTTGTGGCGCAGCCGTCCGATCCCTCTGTGGTGAGCGACACTGTGTCTTTCGGGTCGCAACAACTCTGCGCTGCGATCGCCAAAAACAACGTGCTCGGCTATCAGTTCCATCCCGAAAAAAGCGGTGAAGCGGGCCTTTGCATGCTGAAAGCGTTCGTGACACGACTTGGCCCGTGACTGAGACGGCATTGTATGGGCTTCCGCCCGAGGTTCGTTTTTGTAAACGCTGCGTGATCTCCAACCAGAGACCAAATTCTGCAGTGGAGTTCAAACACAACAAAGACTCCAAAAAGGCGACCATTGGCTTTGATGCTGAAGGCGTGTGTGACGCCTGCCGCTTCGCCGAAAACAAGAAGGCGACCATCGATTGGAAAGAACGCGACAAGGCGCTGCGCGAGCTGTGCGACAAACACCGGCGTCATGACGGCAAGTACGATTGTTTGGTGCCGGGCTCGGGTGGCAAAGACAGTTTCTATGCCGCGCACAAACTGAAGTACGAGTACGGCATGCATCCGCTCACTGTGACGTGGGCGCCGCATATTTATACGGAGTGGGGTTTCAAGAACCAGCAAGCTTGGATCCACGCGGGCTTCGACAACTACCTCTGCACGCCAAATGGCCGCGTGCATCGTTTGCTCACGCGCCTTGCCGTGGACAATCTGTTTCACCCCTTTCAGGCTTTCATTCTGGGTCAGAAGAACCTAGCGCCCAAAATGTCCGCGCTCTTCGACATTCCTCTCGTGTTTTTTGGTGAGAACGAAGCTGAATACGGCAATCCGATTTCCGACACCCAGTCCGCCAAACGTGATGCTCGGTATTTTGTTGCGCCTGATCCCGCGGAGGTCTTTTTAGGCGGCACGCCGCTCAAAGAGCTCTATGAACGCTACGGACTCGAGCCCGTCGACGTTGAGCCGTACATGCCCATCGAGCCCTCCAAGGTGCGTGAGATGGAAGTGCACTACCTTGGCTACTATCTGAAGTGGCATCCGCAAACGTGTTATTACTACGCCGTTGAAAACGGCGGTTTTCAGGCGTCGCCAGAGCGCACGCCCGGCACGTACAGCAAGTACAACTCGATCGATGATCGCATCGACGATTTTCACTATTACACCACGTACATCAAGTTCGGCATTGGCCGCGCCACCTACGACGCCGCGCAGGAGATTCGCTCGGGTGACATCACACGCGATGAAGGTGTGGCGCTGGTGAAACGCTTCGATGGCGAATGGCCTGAGCGTTTTGCGGATGAGATTTTCCGCTACTTGAGCATTCCCGAAAATGAGTTTCCCAAAGCGTCAAAGGCGTTTGCAGAACCCGTGATGACGCGCGAACGATTCTTGGCGCTTGCCGATCGCTTTCGCTCACCGCACCTTTGGGAAAAGACCGATGCAGGGTGGAGTCTCAAACACACGGTTTGGAAACCATGATTATCGCGCTGCTCACGAGCGGAAGGCAGGACTGGGGCATTCTGCGCAGCACAGCGCTCGCGCTTCAGTCACACGCTAGCTTTGACCTTCGCGTCATTTGCGCGGGGCCGCACGCGAGCGAGCTGGAAGCCGATGATGTGCGCATTGCTGAACAGATCGATTGGGCCAAAGGGGATGTGTTCGAACAGACTGGTCGTGCGCTGACGCTCGTTGGCGCCGCGCTCTCTCGGCAGAATGCACAGGCGCTGATTCTGATCGGCGATCGTTTCGAAACCGCTGCGGCCGCGCTTGCTGCCAGTGTGGCGCGGATTCCGATCATCCACTTGCACGGCGGCGAGGAAACGCTCGGTGCGTTTGATGATGCCTTTCGGCATGCAATCACCAAGCTGAGTCACTTGCACTTCGTGAGTCACGCGAATCATCGCTCGCGTTTGTTGCGGCTTGGTGAGGACGTGTCGACCATTCACGTCGTCGGTGCGCCAGGCTTGGATAACGCCAATCGCAGTGATCTGCCCGCGCGTGGGGAGCTCGAACGTGAGCTCGGGCTTCCATTGAAGGCACCGCTTGTGCTCGTCTCAGTGCATGCGACGACGCTTGCTGCAGATCCTCTCGCTTCGGCGCGTGCAGTGATTGCGGCTATGGACGCAGTGCCAGCGACTTATGTGATCACAGCACCAAACTTAGATCCAGACAGCGACCGCGTACGCGCTTTGCTCGAAGCGGCTGCAAAAAAGCCCGGTCGCGTGTTCGTGCCTTCGCTGGGGGCGCGCCGCTATTGGGGCATGCTTCGGCTAGCCAACGCCATCATTGGCAACAGCTCCAGCGCATTGATAGAAGCGCCTGTGTGCTCCCTTCGCGCCATCAACGTGGGCGCGCGCCAACAAGGACGCTTACGCTCTTCCAACGTGGTCGACGTGCCTGACGATGCTGTGGCGGTTGCGGCCGAGCTACGTATTGCGTTGCAGAATGGACGCGCTGCCAAGGATCATGAGCTTGGCGACGGGCACGCCGCCAAAAAGATCATCAACATCCTCGAACAATGGCGACCGCCCGTTCCTCCGAGGAAACTGAGCGTATGAACCGATTGGTCGTCATTGGAGGCGGTGAGCATGCGCGCGTGGTGATCGATGCCGCGCGTGCGACGTTTCGTATTGATGGTTTCGTCGACCCTCAGCCGTGTGAAGAAACGGCGCGTCGCTTTGGGATTCCGCGCTTGGACTTGGATACCAAAGCTGACAACGGCGTGTTCGTCGTGCTCGGGATAGGTGAGAGCAAGAAGCGACGAGACCTGGCCTTGCGCATTGCGGCCATGAACTTGCCGTGGGCTCGCGTTTATCACGCGAAAGCCGCTGTTTCGGAATCGGCGGTGATTGCAGCTGGCACGGTGGTGCTCGCGAATGCGGTGGTCAACACCGGCGCTTCCATTGGCGCGCATGCGATCATCAACAGCGGTGCCATCGTTGAGCATGATGTGAACATAGGCGCCTTCACACATGTGGCGCCTGGTGCCGTCATTGGTGGCGGCGTCAGCATTGGGGAAGGCTGCATGCTCGGGCTTGGCTGCCGCGTGCGCGATCATATTCAAATCGGTCGTAACGTGGTCATTGGCATGGGCGCAGTCGTCGTGCGTGACGTGCCAGACAACACACGCGTGATGGGAGTGCCAGCCAGATGAGCGCGCGTTTCGAGAAGAGCTGCGTTCGCGAAGACCGCTCGCTGCGCGATGTGATGCAGGCGATTGAAAGCGCCAACGCGCAGATTGCGTTGATCGTGGATGCCTCGGGGCGGCTCGTGGGTACGATGACGGATGGCGACGTGCGTCGTGCGTTATTGGGCGGTGCGACTATGGACGCGCCGCTGCTGCCATTTGTGCAGCGGAAATTCGTCTCGGTAACGCCCACTGCAGGTCGCGCTGAAGTGCTAGAGCTCATGCACGCGCGCACAGTTGGTCAGATCCCCATCGTTGATGCCCAGGGAACGCTCACCGGACTGCATCTTTTGCACGAGCTACTCGGACCGCGGGAACGGCCAAACATTGCGGTGATCATGGCCGGTGGCAAAGGCGAACGTTTGCTTCCCCTCACCAAATCGCTACCCAAGCCTATGCTACCTGTCGCCGGTAGGCCGATTCTCGAGCGCATCGTGCTCCACTTGGTTAGTCATGGTTTTCGGCGGATTTATATTGCGGTGCGTTATTTGGCGGAAGTCATTGAGGCGCATTTCAAAGACGGAGCCGCGCTCGGCTGCCGCATTGAGTACTTGCGCGAAACGGAACCACTCGGAACCGGAGGTGCCTTGTCGCTCTTGCCAGAGGGCATTGTCGATCCGCTACTCGTGCTCAATGGTGACTTGATCGTGCAGTTGAACTTGGGTGAGCTGCTGGCGTTTCATTCGCGCGGAGGTTTTCAGGCCACGGTTGCGACGTACACGCACACGTACACAGTCCCGTTTGGTGTTGTTGAAATCGAGGGCGATAGGGTGAGCTCGCTGTCTGAGAAACCAACGCAGGCGTGGCGAACGAACGCGGGAATCTACGTGCTCGAGCCAAACCTGTTGTCGCGGGTTCCGAAGAAGACAGACTTTCCTCTGCCCGCATTGCTCGAAGATTGTTTGCAGCGCGGCGAGTCTGTGGGTGCACATTCCGCCTCGGCTGAGTGGATCGATGTGGGGCAGGGTAGTGAGCTCGGTCGCGCGAGAGGAGTGAAGCAATGAAAGGCAAACGGGTACTCGTCACGGGCGCGGATGGCTTCATTGGCAGCCATCTTGTTGAAGCGCTCGCCACACAAGGCGCAGACGTTCGTGCGTTCTGTCTTTATAACTCGCAAGGGTCGCTTGGTTGGCTCGACGATTCGAAAGCCAAGTTCGAACCGCGCCTGGGTGATATTCGCGATGCACGCTTCGTGGAAGCAGCTTGTGATGGGATGGAATACGTCTTCCACCTCGCCGCGCTCATCGCGATCCCGTATTCCTATTCGGCCCCCGAATCGTTCCTTCAGACCAATGTCATGGGCACACTCAACGTGCTCGAAGGTGTGCGGCGACGCGGGGTCAAACGTTTGGTTCACACCTCAACTAGCGAAGTGTACGGCACGCCCAAAGTGCTGCCCATTCGCGAGACGCATCCTCTCAACGCGCAGTCTCCTTACGCCGCGAGTAAAGTGGCAGCCGATCAACTCGCGCTCTCGTTTCATCGTTCTTATGAAACGCCCGTTGTGGTTGTGCGGCCTTTTAATACCTACGGGCCAAGGCAATCCACGCGCGCGGTGCTACCCACGATTCTCACGCAGCTCATTTCGGGGAAAAAAGAGCTCGAGCTTGGCTCGCTAGAAACGCGCCGCGACATGACTTTTGTGTCTGACACCGTTGACGGCATGATCGCCGCAGCAGAGGCACCCGCAGCGCTTGGTGAAGTGATTCAGCTCGGCACCGGCAAAGCCGTCTCAATAGGTGAGATGGTGAGTGCATGTTGCAAGGCACTCAACGTCGAGGCTACGGTCAAACAAGACCCACGGAGACTCCGGCCGGCTGCAAGTGAAGTGCAAGTGCTGTTGTCCGATCCTAGCCGCGCCAAAACAGAGCTCGGGTGGCAAGCGAAAGTCGGGCTCGAAGAGGGTTTGCGCCGCACGGCAGACTGGCTGCGAGCGCACATGGTCAAGTATCCCGGTAGTTTTCTGCATGTCTGACACCCGCATTCCATTGAGCGAGCCGGCGTTGCTCGGGAACGAAGGCGCGTATCTGCAAGAGTGCGTGCAGACGGGTTTTGTTTCCTCGGTGGGTGCGTTCGTCGATCGCTTCGAGAAAGCCTTCGCAGCACGTGTGGGCGCACCGCATGCCGTTGCGTGTGCGAGTGGAACCGCGGCGTTGCATTTGGCGCTTCGGGTGCTCGACTTAGAGCCGGGCGACGAAGTCTTCGTTTCATCGCTTACCTTCATCGCCTCTGCCAATCCCATTCTCTACGAACGCGCCACGCCTGTGCTCGTTGATTCCGAGCTGCGCACTTGGAACCTGGATCCTGCGCTCGTGTGTGAGGAGCTCGACCGGCGCGCACGCCTCGGCCTCAAACAACCTAAGGCCATCATCGCCGTTCATCTTCTCGGCCATCCGATCGAGCTGCGGGAGCTGGTGCAAGCTTGCGAGCGCCACGGGGTTGTTCTCATAGAGGACGCTGCGGAAGCACTTGGCGCCCGCTACGAGGGGCGTGAAGTCGGAACCTTTGGACGCCTTGGTTGTTTTTCGTTCAACGGAAACAAGATCGTCACCGCAGGCGGTGGTGGAATGGTTGTCACGGCGGACGCGAAGCTGGCAGCGCGAGTGAAACATTTGTCGACGCAGGCGAAGCTTGCCGCGGTGGACTATCGTCACGATGAAGTGGGGTACAATTATCGGCTCACGAACATTGCCGCTGCCGTAGGGCTCGCGCAGCTCGAACAGCTGGACACGTTTCTGCAAGCCAAACGAACCATCGCCGAGCGCTATGATCGCGCGTTCAACGGACTCACGCTTCCGCCGAGACTCCATGAATCGTCGTATTGGTTATATTCAATAGAACTTCCCAATCGCGAAGCGGTTCGCACCCGTCTTGCCTCGCACCAGATCGAGGCGCGCCCCATTTGGACGCCACTACATTTGATCCCATTTTTGGCGGCAGCACCTCGGCTCGGCAGTGGCAAAATTGCTGAAGGGCTTCATGCGCGCGCGCTTAGCTTGCCAAGTTCTGTGCGCTTGACCGAAGCGGAGCAAAACCGCGTGATCGAGGCCGTTCTCACATGAAAGAAAGTGCGATCCGCCCTGATGAGCTCATGGTTGAAAGCGATCGTTTGCACGCACTCGACTTGGCCAAGCTGCTCATACGGCGCGCCGAGTTCGTCGAGGTGTGGTGTCCTGCGTGCGGCGGTGCGGAGTCGACGCCGCGCTGGGAAAAAGACGGTTTCCACTATCGCACATGTAGTGCGTGCGAGAGCGCATTTCTGAGTCCACGTCCGCCTCCAGCCCTGCTCGATGCGTACTATCAGACTGCCGAAAACTACGTGTTCTGGAGTGAGAAAATTTTCCCTGCGTCAGAGGCGGCACGCCGTGAGAGCATCATGCAACCGCGGGTGCAGCAAATCCTCGCGGCTTGCGAACGGGCGAAGCTCACGCCTTCTGTGCTCGTTGAGATTGGTGCAGGTCACGGCACGTTCTGCCAAGTAGCACGTGACAGCGGTCGATTCGGCCGAGTGATTGCCCTCGAACCAACCCCGAGCAACGCTGCGGCCTGTCGGGCGCGCGGCGTGGAAGTCATTGAGCAGCCCGTCGAGAAAGCAGCCCTCTCTGGTGCGTTTGCAGATGTGGTGGTGAGCTTCGAGGTGATCGAGCATTTGTACGCCCCGGCTGCGTTCGCCAGTGACTGCCTGCGCATTCTAAAACCCGGTGGGCTCTTGATCCTGAGTTGTCCAAACCTCAAGGGCTTTGAGGTTGCGGCGCTGGGAACTGCGTCGCGTACGGTCGACCCAGAACATCTAAACTATTTTCATCCGCGCTCACTGGAACAATTGCTGACCAAGACAGGCTTCGAGGTCCTCGAGCTCACCACGCCAGGGAAGCTCGATGCTGAAATCGTTCGCAAGCGGGCGCTCGATGGGCACGTGCAACTGGATCCGTTTCTTCACACGCTGCTGCTCGAACGCTTCGAAGCGTCAGGCGCGGCGTTTCAGCGCTTTCTCGTAGACCACCAGCTCTCGTCACACATG
>JBIKMD010000101.1:0-8436 GCA_044359465.1 Myxococcota bacterium | reverse complement strand
GTAACCGCGCACCTCTTCAGTGGTGGCGCCGCCGCGACGAAACGCAGCCGCGATTGCCTCGGGTGAGTCGCCGACCCTGAAGCCGAAGCGATCGGCGTCGATAGCCATGTCCGCAAACGACGCGCCTTCGACGCTAGCACGCTCGTCTTGCAGTGCATCGAGGGCGTGCGCCACTTCAGGTGTGATCGCCGCGTCTACACGATCGCCCGCGCGTACAGCCGAGAGCTCCGGCCGGCCGAGCGCTGCAACGGGAACACGCAAATAGCGCTCGCGGGTGATGCCAATATCGCGCTCTGCACGCCGGTAATCGTGCGTTTCGATGACGGTGGGATCGATACGCACAGCTTCGCCCAGGTAGTAGCGTGCGCCGCCGTACGCGCCGGCAGTTGGCGCGTGGTCGTCGAGCTCAGGCAGCATCTCTGGAAGGCCTTCGCGAGACGGCGTTTCGCGCGCGGCAGTGAGATCCAGCACGTCTTCTGCGAGCGCCACGGCTTCTTCGCCGCGCGTCTCGGCGACGAGCAAGCCCATGCCAGCGGTGAGAATGGCGCTCTCACGACGGACGCGCGAATCGCCGCCTTCAACCCGTGCGGCCGCTGCGGCGCGGTGCGTCTCTTGCAACTCCAGCGCGCGTGTCTCCAGACGATCGGCGCGAGCAAAAAGCTCCGCACGTCGTTCGGCGCTGGTGTCAGGCAGTCGTGCTTGTCTGCGTAATGCGTCGGCCTCGTGTGCCAAACGCATTGGATAGCCGCGTGAGACGCGACGTGCATCGGTGGGCGTGCGAGCGCGCGCGGCTTCGAGGTCCGTGATCTGTTGCGTGATGCCTTCGCGACTCTCAGGGTCGTCGCTGCCTGCGAGGCGCGCGCGTAGGGCCGCAAGTTGCAGGCGCTGCGCTTCCATCACAATCGCTGCCGCCGCGCTGTTGCCCGTCCCGTGTGCGCTCGTCCACAGTTCGCGCAGGTGCGGTGGCCAGGACGCAGGATCGATGTCACCCGACTGCGCCAAGCGAACGACCTCAGCCAGCTCAGCTTCTGTGACGTGATGCGAAACCAAGATGCGCCCAAGGCCGGTCGTTGGCTCCGTGTCACCGCGAACAACGGCAAACGTGGCTGCTATTGCGGGATCGTTTTCTGAGAGCGTCGCGGCGGCACTCGAGGCCGCACGCGCGTGTGCATCGGCAATGAGGGGAGCGGCGAGGGGCGCTAATGCCATGCGGTCGGCCTCGCTGCCATTCGCAAGGACTTGCTCGATGCGTGCAAGGAGCTCAGGGGAGGCTTCGCCTGCGGCAATGTCCCGACGCAGGGCGCTGAGCTCGGCCGATGCCGCAATCGTGCGCGCCTGCGAGACGCGCGCTTCCAACGCCTCGCGGCGGGCGCGGGGTGTCACGCGTGCAATGAGCGAATCGATGGTGGGTGTGCCTACGGACTCTGCGAAGCGCGTGAGGAAGCTTCCAAGGTCGTCGCGCGTGAGGAGTGCTTCGAGTGCGGCAGAGTCTGCATCAGAGAGGCGGTAGGTGCGGCGGTGGGAATCGAGCTCGACCACGGCGGACATCGCGATGCGGTCGTCTTCGCTGGGCCCGGCTTCTGGGGCGGTGCGTTCGACCGGGCGCGTCATCAACGGTGTACGGGCGGAGCTTGTCTCCGTCGTCGGACGTGTCACCGGGGTATCAACGCCGTCACCGCGCGGGATTGCGTGAGCGCGTGCGGGCTCTGTGCGCGCGGGGGCGGCCGGTGCAAGGGGCGTTTCGTCGCGCGGAATCGCGATCGAATCTACGGGTCTACCTGTGACGTCACCTATGGCCATGTGCTCCCTCTATTGTCACACATGGCCCACGTCTGGGCTCGCGTCCAGCCGACTTTTGTCGTCTTGGCTTCAGGCGCCCGGCTTCGAACCCAACGCGTGAGTAAGCAGTGTGCGATGTGTCTGGTCCGCGCTAGACCTTGGAAGTGGTGCCGACCGGGGTACCAGGTTAGTCTCGTGGATGCGTTTGTTGCGTCGGCGGTATGGCAGTTGCTCCAGCTGAGGCCGCAACAAGTTCGGCTCACGCGACTGAACCACGAGCGGTGCTCGCGTCAGCGAAACGCACCTTCGCTGAGCAGAAGCACGGCTACTGCGCTCGTGCGATTGGCGAAGGACGCAAGTGTGGTGTTCGACAGCAGAAGCACTGCAGCTTCGAAGTTTGCCCGTGCGCTCACAGTTGCCGCCGATTGTGCCTCGAAATTAATCGCGCCGAGTGTGCCCGAGATAGTGGCGTATATAGAATCGTCGAGCGCAGACTCCATGGAGTCGAGAGCGAAGGTGCTGGCCGCAATTGACGCCAGCGCCAAGTTGGTCGTCTGATCACTGACGTCTAGCAATAGTCCAAAAACGCTCGTCATCACGTCGCTGCGACCAGTGAGTGCCTCCTGGAACTGCAAGAACGCCTCTTCGCTCTCGCTCGCGGAAGCGTAAGCGGCAAGTCTGCTGAGTAGGACTTGTCCAGCGGCTTGCGCTTTCTGCCTAGAGCGCTCTGGAGCTCCATCCGCAGTCAATGCCGCGTTGACTGCGATGACTAGTGCGCGTGCTTCGAGCTTGGCGGCGCTTCCAATGCCTGCGTCGAGCACGCCATCAGACGTGCCTTCTATTCGCGCTTGCAGTGTTTTGCGCCAGGCAATGCTGGCACTAGCCTCAACACTTGCCCTCGTGCTCGGGCTCATCACGTCGAGCGCGTCTATCGCTTTGAAAAATGCGGCGACCGCTGCCTCGTTGTAGCTGCCTTCGTATTTCGCCGTGTTGAGAACAAGCGCTGCGCCTAGCTCGCGATCGTACCAACTCTCAGCCGTCACTTGGGTGCGCGCGTTGAGCATGGCGGCGAGCTTGGTGCGCTGAGCTGCTACGACCGCCGCGGCTACATCACGAATCCGCTGCACCTTGTCTGCGCTTGCCGCGATGCGTTCGGCGAGTGACGCGTCAACGCGTGTGCTCAAGTCGATGGTGTTGATGTCTGAGACATCTAGTCCCTCGGCCGACATGGCGAGAAGAACTGCGGCTTCGATCGAGGTCTCGAGTGTCACAGGTGCTACTGTGGCGCGATCCCCGGCGAGCCCTGTGGTTTGAACGATGACGCCCCCTAACAGGTGACCACTTGCATCTATTGCGTGAGCGACGGTTTGTTTGTGGTTCGCTGGAATCACGAGTGTCCATTCACCGAGCGCATTACTTTGCGTTTCTCCTAGAATCGTCATTGCGCCCTGTGCGCCAAGCGCGGAGACCTGAATGGTGGCGATGAGCGTCGCTGCGCCGGTGACGTCACGCATCGCTTGTTGGTGCGTGAGGCGTCCTGTGAGGGAGAGGCCTGCTTGTGCGGGCAGCGGCGCTCCGTTCGTGCCGCACGCGCCAATCAGCGACACACACAACCAAGTCAGGCGCTTGTAGGCCATGAGACTCCCTTTGGACTGTCACCTTTGGAAGCACGGGTTATGCCGCAGCGAGCCTGAGACAAACGTTCGGGATTTCTCGCATGGGCTCTGGGTTCTAAGGACCCATGGGTAGGCGCCACTCGCTCGCTTCTTGCGGCGGCGTTTCTTTTTCACTAGCGCGCGGAGCATGACCTTCGTTCACCAAGCGCTGTTGCCTCTTCAACATGACGAAACGCCTTACGAGAAGCTGACGAGCGACCACGTCTCGACTTTTTCGGCGAACGGCAAAACCTTCGTGCAGGTGGCCCCAGAGGGACTCACGCTGCTCAGCCGCGAAGCGATGCGCCGTATTGCACACTTCCTGCGCCCTGGGCACTTGCAGCAGCTCGCGAACATTTTGGCCGACAAAGAGGCCTCGGCGAACGATCGCTTCGTCGCCATCGATTTGCTCAAGAACGCGAACATTGCCGCGGGCGGCGTGCTGCCCATGTGCCAAGACACCGGCACCGCGATCGTCATGGGAAAAAAAGGGCAGTACGTTCTGACCGAGGGCGACGATGAAGCCGCCATCGCTCGCGGCATCTACGAGACCTACAACACTACCAATTTGCGCTACTCGCAGCTTGCACCGCTCGACATGTACAAAGAGAAAAACACCGGTACGAATTTGCCGGCGCAAATCGAGCTCTACGCCATAGATGGTGACGCCTATAAGTTCCTGTTCATGGCCAAAGGCGGCGGCTCGGCGAACAAGAGTTATCTCTATCAAGAGACCAAAGCGCTCCTGAATCCAGAGAGCCTCATGGCCTTCTTGGATGCAAAAATTCGGACGCTCGGCACCGCCGCATGCCCGCCGTATCATTTGGCGATCGTGATCGGCGGCACCTCTGCTGAGTATGCGCTCAAGACAGCAAAGCTGGCGTCTGCCCGGTATCTCGACACACTACCAACCACGGGTAACGACCTGGGTCGCGGGTTTCGCGACGTTGAGCTCGAAGCCAAAGTGCTCGCGCTCACGCAGAAAACCGGTATTGGTGCGCAGTTCGGTGGAAAGTATTTCTGTCACGACGTGCGCGTGATCCGTTTGCCGCGCCACGGCGCTTCTTGCCCTGTAGCAATCGCAGTGTCTTGTTCGGCCGATCGCCAAGCGCTCGGCAAAGTCACCAAAGACGGCATCTATATTGAGGCGCTCGAAACAGACCCCGCGAAGTATCTACCGGAGCAAGCTGAGTTCTCGGGCGACGTGGTGAAGGTGGACCTCAACCAGCCCATGAGCGAGATTCGCAAAACGCTGAGTCAGTATCCGGTGAAAACGCGGCTCTCGCTCAGCGGCACGCTCATCGTCGCGCGCGACATTGCACACGCCAAGATCAAAGAACGCCTCGATCGCGGTGAAGGCTTGCCGCAGTACATGAAGGACTACGCCGTCTATTACGCGGGGCCCGCTAAAACCCCAGAAGGTTATGCTAGCGGCTCCTTTGGTCCGACTACCGCTGGTCGTATGGATAGCTACGTGGACCAGCTGCAAGCGGCCGGCGGTTCGTTCGTGATGCTCGCCAAAGGGAACCGCAGCAAGCAGGTGACTGACGCTTGCAAGAAACACGGCGGCTTCTACTTGGGTTCGGTCGGCGGCCCGGCGGCTCGTCTCGCCAAAGACTGCATCAAGAAGGTCAGTGTTCTCGACTACGAAGAGCTCGGAATGGAAGCCGTATGGAAAATCGAAGTGGTGGATTTTCCCGCCTTCATTGTGGTCGATGACAAGGGGAATGACTTCTTCGCCGGCATCGAGAAGCCGTTGAAAATATCGTCGTGACGCCGCTGCCGCGTTCTTTTTACGCGGATAAAACCGTGCGTGTCGCAAAGGCGCTGCTCGGGCAGCTTCTCGTACGCACACACGCAGGTCAGGTACAGATTGCGCGCATTGTCGAGACCGAGGCTTATGTGGGTGAGCACGATCTCGCGAGCCATTCTCGCAAAGGGATCACCCCGCGGACCAAGCCTATGTTCGGAGAGCCGGGTCACGCGTACGTCTATCTGATCTACGGCATGTACTCCTGTTTCAACGTGGTGACAGAGCCTGTAGGGAAGGGGGCCGCCGTGCTCATTCGGGGTGTTGAGCCCGTGGCCCATGTGCATCAGCGCACCGACGGCCCTGGCCGGCTCACGCGTGCGCTCGCAATCGACCGTACCTTGAGCGCGATTGATCTCTGCGAGCGCGGTCCGTTGTTCATTGCTGCCGGTGATTCCAATGTAGGGAAAATACTACGTGGACCCCGCATTGGCGTTGACTACGCGGGTTCGTGGGCGCAAAAACCTTTGCGTTTTTGGGCGCAAAACTCCGCCCATGTCTCCAAAGACCGACAAGCCAGGGCGTCAAAGTAGACGAGCCCACTTCACCAGTTTCAGATCCTAGATGCGATGGTCCATCACACACCGACAACGAGGGCATGAGCGCAATCTCACCCGTGTCGGCCCATCGCCTACCGCCAGCGCAAGATCCGCAGAACACGCCGCTTCAGCCCCGCCGCGGCTCGGCGCTGGTACTCGGTGAAGCCAAAGGGGAACCCGCGCCGCAGTCGGGCTTCGACGAGGCTTTCTTGAGTTGGTCCATCGCGCCCACGGGCATTGGGGTGCTCGATGTCATTTTGGACGTGTTGTTCAAGCTCGTCTGCTCGCCTGCGCTCCTCGTGATCGGGCTCCTCGATAGTTTTGGTGCCGGCATCATGGATGGCATCCACAACGGTCTCCTGATGCTCACGGTCAGCTACGACACCAAAAAACACTTGCTGCAAACCCTTAGGCACAAACCAGATGCAGTGATGGAGCTCCTCGTGCAGCGCCTCGCCCGTGGCGGCAAGCTCGATGATTTCTTTCAAGGCCGAGATGAAACGTTTCGTCGCGAGCTGCTGGCTTTGTTGCTCACCAAAGTCCGTGAGCCCCGAACGCTCGCGCTGATCGCCGTCAATTGCGGTTGTGAATTCGGCTTGGCGCAGGCCTCGAAAAAAGCGTTAGCTGCTGGCGTGCTCGGTGCTTTCCGCGGATACGTGCGTGCGCTGCTTCCGAACGATCCCTCGCGCGATGCGGCGATCGTGCGGGCTGCGCGCGAAGTGAAGCTGCCGCTCGTGATTGGGCACAGAGGTCTGCCGACAGCGCAGCCGGAGAATACGCTGCCATCGCTCAAAGCCGCGATCGCAGCTGGGGCAAATGGGGTGGAGATCGATCTATGTGTCACCAAAGACGGACAGGTTGTGCTGTGGCACGACGATGACCCAGATTCGATAGTCGCTAAAATTCGTCAGGCCGGCATGGAACCGGGGCAGGCGTACAAGCCAGTGGTTCCGCCTCCTGGTTTTGCGACGCATCTGCCGGTGCATGAGCTAACCTACGCAGCATTTGCCGACAGCCACTCCTATGAAGCGACGCGAAGTGGGGTGCCTGATGCGTCCACCGTGGAGAAGCCTCTGCTGCGTGACGTGGCGCAATGGGTCATGCGTGAGCCGCGGTGTGAGCGCATCTACTTTGATAGCAAGCTACCAGAAGACGCGTCGGACGAGCTGGTGGAACGGTACGCCCGCGGGGTTCGCGCTGCGCTAAAGGGAACAGGCATCGAGCAGCGGGTCGTGCTCATGACACCCTATAAAGGCGTGCTCGAACGATTGAAGAAAGCGCTGCCAGAGTATGCCGCTACGCTGGACGTCGAGATCGTGTCGCTGTCGCCGGACCCAGATGAAGTGAGCGGGCTTCGTGAGGGCATGGCCATGGGCAACGGCTTTGTCTCGCTTGGGCACCCACGCATTGGGATAGATGGACGCGAAGTTTACGGTGAGGTGATGCAGCGTCACGCCCAGCGTGCCGAACGTCCGCGCTTCATTGCCTGGACCCTCAACACCGATCGTGAGGTCGAAGATGCCGTTGCCTCAGGCATTGTTGATGAGGTTCTCACCGACCGGCCCGCGGAGACGCTGGCATTGTTGAAAGGCCGTCTCGCGCAAGCACAGCAACAAGTTTTGCCCCAGCCTGTGCGCTTGAATGTGCCGGTCCCTGTGCTGGATCCCTCATTTATTCTGGCACCTTAACGCTGCTTTGACGCTCGGCGTCTAACACAACAAAAGTCTCTTGGATCGCGCCAGATCACATGCTACTGCGCCGCATGTTTTCAGTTCGACGCTTTGCGCTCAGTGCAGCCTTCATGCTGGTCGCGTGTGGCTCTCCTGCGACCGAAACTGGCCAAAAGGACCTACAAACGCAAAGCAATCCGCCGCGGACCACCACGCCGAATCCGGATTCGCCCATGCAGCCCATGGAGCCCGTCGAGCCGGACATCGAGAAGCCTAACCCGGTAAAACCAGGACCAACAGGCCCGACTGGCGAAACAGGACCCACCGGTGAGACGGGTCCCATTGATCAGGGCACAACCATCATTCGTGTCCACTATCCGAGTGTATCGGCTGTCGTGCTGCGTGATGCCAATGGTCAGGCGAGCGGTGGCACTGGCGTCATACACCTGCGCGGCTCGCTTGCGCCGCTGAGCTGGGCGTCGAGCACTGCGGGCCGATTGGTTGGCGACGTTGCCACCTTCGAGCTCGATCTTCCCGCGGGTGCGACGCTCGAGTTCAAGCCCGTGGTTGAAACGGGAACCAAATGGGCGATTGGTTCGAATTATAGAGTGCAGAGTGGTCAAGCGGTCGACGTGTATCCGCACTTTTTTATCAAAGCCGGCAAAGTGGTGACGTGGAATGCCGCGTTTCACTCGAACAAGCTCAATAACAACCGCAAAGTGAGCGCGTATCTCCCGGCGGGTTACCAAGAGAACACCGTTGGGCGCTATCCCGTGCTTTACATGCATGACGGTCCCAACTTGTTTGACGATTCGGAATCGTTCGCGGGCGAGTGGATGGTCGACGAGACACTCAATGCCGGCAACAACACCAACGACGGCGGGATTCGAGAGATCATCGTCATTGGAGTCGCGCCGGTAGACCGCATGGGTGAATACACTCCGACGAGCACGGCGCAGTACGGCGGCGGTGATGCCGCAGAC
>JBIKMD010000099.1:0-8513 GCA_044359465.1 Myxococcota bacterium | reverse complement strand
GCAGCGCCGAGCAGACCAAACGCCTGCGCCCGTTTTTCGTTTGTGGTGATGTCTGCGACGTAAGCGCCGGCAGTGGAAAAGCTTGCCGACGTGATCCCGTTGATCACCCGCCCAACGAACAAGAGCGCCAGATTTGGTGCCAGCGCCATGAACAAAAAGTCGATGCCGAGGCCGCCAATGGACACGAGCAAAATGGGGCGTCTGCCAAAGCGATCTGAGAGCAAACCGATCAGCGGCGAGCTCACGAACTGCATGAAGGCCCAAGTCGTGCTGAACACACCCGACCAAAGCGCAGCTTGCGCCGTATCGCCGAGGGCAAATTCCTTCACCAAATTCGGCAGGACTGGAATCATGATGCCGAGAGAAATCGAATCCATCAGCGCCGTTGCGAAGATGAATTGGATGGCAGCTTTTCTGGCAGGAGCGGGTACTTCGTTCACGCGGCTCCTTCTGCAATTTATCGATTACAGAAACAATGAGCGGCCCCATTTTGCCGATACTGGCAGCTAGAGGGAGCGATTCATGATGACGACTCAGCGCCGCATTGCAGCATTTTTGGCGCTCTTTGTGTTGGTGACGCACCCAGCCGAGGCTGAGGCGGCGCCGCGGGTTGACCGCATGAATGTACGCCTCGTCGACGAGCCCGGGAGGGCCGTGATTAGCGCGGAAGTGACCGCCACCATTCACCTTCCTATTGAACAAGTTACGAGCGCCGTGACCGATGTCGCGAACTATCCCAAGTGGCTCACCGCCGTAAAATCCGTGCACGAAGCTGGCGAAGCCCATGCCTTTGTGTGGGACCTGCCATGGCCACTTGGCAACGTGAAGCAGACTTTGGATTTCACGCGCGAAACAATCGACGGCCAACTGTCCTTCACCTGGGAACAAGTGAACGGAGAGATGAACGCGCACGACGGTTATTGGCTTCTCGCCTCAGACGGCCCGAGCCGGACAATCGTCACCTACCATGTGGCCGTCTCGTTCAAGACTTGGGTGCCTGATTTCCTCATTGCTTCCGCCGAACGCCGCAGCTTGCCATTGCTCATGCAAAAGCTCGCTGAGCACGCTGCCACGCTGCCCCTGCAACCCCGCCTCTCCGTCCGCTAACCGGTATTTTTCGCAGGACAAACCCGGCGTCTCGTTCGATACCCACAACCTATGCCCCGCATTGGCCCTGGCCGCCCCTTGGCGGTTCCGCGCTCAGACGCTCCGTCCGAAGTAGCTCCGCGCGCCACCGCAGCGATTCAGACGCCAAATCCT
Organism: Myxococcota bacterium; assembly: GCA_044359465.1. Lineage (GTDB taxonomy): Bacteria > Myxococcota > JADLHZ01 > JADLHZ01 > JADLHZ01 > JADLHZ01. The sequence goes on along the minus strand of JBIKMD010000099.1, from coordinate 7,253 downwards.
ATCAACTCGGCCGCCGGCGCTGCCGCTACCGGCCAGAGCGTCATTCGACTAGAAGGAGCTAGCGCAGACCTGATTCTGCCATTCAAAGGGACGGATGCGTTTACACGCTACGTGACTCAGCTCGAAAGCAGCGGGATTTGGTCGACAGACCAACTGGCAGATCTAAAACGAGCGAAGGTTGTCGCTAGCGGCAACTCAGACTCGGCGCCGTCGAGCACTTGGTCCTACTCGCAGACCGAGAATGCACGAGAGCCAGCCGTGCGTTTGCTACAGCTCGCGCTATGCGCCGTGGGGCAAGATCCTGGGCCCATAGATGGTGTGTTCGGCGACCAAACCGCGGCAGCGGTACTAAACTTTCAGCGCGAGCACGGTCTGGAAGTAGACGGTGTCATCGGTCCGCAAACCAAACGTGCACTGAAAGACGCGGGCGCACCAGCGTGGTTGTTTGCGCGCCCGCCGGTGATCGCCATTCCCCTGAGTGACCCTCACAAACTCCTCCCTGGCCGCGACGATGAGACCCAGCGTTTGATCGCACTCGTCAAGAGCATGGGCTGCGAGCCTGTCCTCGTTCCGCCCTGCGCTGATGTTGCGCTCCCGCGCGACCAAGCCGTGCGACGCAACGCGCTGGCGGCGATGACCCAAACGCTTCACGGTGTGCTCGGACCGGGTGGTGCAGACGTCGACCCAGACATCTACGGCGCCGTGCGCAGTCCGCTCACCGGGCCTACGAACTTCGCGCGCGATCGCTTCGAGGCAGATTTCGCGCAAGCTGCCCGCATGCAACCCCTTTTCATGTTCGGTATTTGTCGCTCGCACCAACTTTGGAACGCCGCATTCGGTGGCAAGCTCGTGCAAGATGTGCGTGCCGAAGGCCGCTCTGCGATCACCCAGAACCAAAGCGAGCTCGGTATTCCTTGGGACCAGCCCTTCATCGTGCGCTGGCCTGACGGCACGCTCCGCTTTGAAAACCGTGTCAACATCGTTCAGCAGAGTCTCCTTGGCGCGCAAGTGCTGCTCGGCTCCATGCTCACCAACAGCTACCATCACCAACAAGTCGACGTACCAGGCGAAGGGATGCACGTGGTTGGCACGGTGCGCGACGAGGAGCTCGCGGTGGATAACATAGAGATCACTGAGGACTGGAACGTGATGTCGACGCAGTTCCATCCCGAAGCGATGCAGCACGACCCCGCACAAAAAGCGCTGCTAGGTATGCTTGGTCGCCGCGCACAAATCTTCTGGCTCATGCGCTCGCTACAGAACGAAGGCGGCGCGGTAAACGACGCGACCCTGCTCGCTCGCATGGCGGAGCTCCCAGCTGGAACGTTCACCCCAGCCGATGAAGCTTGGGTGCGAACCGAGCTGAGCACGCGCCTCGCCCAACGGGCAATGGCTCGCTAACGCACGCGAACGAGCCACAAACCAGAGAAGTTGTCTGCGTAAACAGCAGCGTCGTCGTCTGCGCAGAAATCGCCGGTGACCAAAGTGATCGCGCTCAGCGACGTGGTCGAAGGTGTGACTCCCCAGTCGCCGCCAGGCCCAGGATAGCGACGATGAGACGCTGCACCGCCGTGAGACCAAATCACATCGAGTGCCTGCGAAGGACTCAGGGCGATTCGCATGAAAACGCCGCCCGCTTCGCTGTCCAGCTCGACGTTTGGCTCCCAGGTCGACCAAGTGCCGGAGGTCCACCGGGCCAAAAACGGAGTGTGGAGACCGGGTGCCGTGCTACACGCGGCAACAGTCACGCTCGCGCTTGAGGGCACTGCGAGCTGCGGCGCGCAACTATTCGAGTTGGCACTTGGAATCGTGCGGTCCTCCCAGCTTCCCCCCGCAAGATGGCGCGACACATGTACGCCGTCGAGGCCATCGACTATCAGCACGAACGCGTCACCTTCAGGGCTCATGGCCGCCGCGCGCACATTGCCTTGTGCGTTGCCAAGATCACTCACCGGACCCCACATTCCCGCCTCGGCATCATAAATCGTCGCATAGGCACTGTACGTATTGCGCCACGCAGCGACGGCATTGCCGTCGTCATTCATGGCGAGCCGCACGTGAAACTGAGCGCCTGGTCCAGACGGTCCATCAATCCCAACCACGGGCTCCCACCCTGCAGCAGTCGTGTACCGGTGCGCCCAGCCGCGCTGAGGGGATCCATTGTCTGAATAGGCGACCATAACGTCACCAGCCAGATTCATGACTGCCGACACGTAGTCATCCGTGTACGTGCTCATTTGCCGGAGCTGAACGGGGTCGCGCCAGCCGAGCGTGCTGTCATAGAAGCGCGCCATGAGTCGCCAGTCATTGATTCCGGCGTCTGGCCGAACACTCCACACGATGACGAACGAACCAGTGCCATTCGACGCGATGCGAAGCGGATACGCTTGCAGATTGATGCCAGGACCGTCTCGCGAAAGCTCTTGGCGTTCGAGGATCCCAACGCCGGGACGATAACGAACAAACACGAGCTGAGCCGGTGCGGTGGAGCTGTCATGCAGGAGCACGCCAAAATCACCATCGCCAAGCGAGGCCAGGTATTTGATGCCCGAGGTCGCAAACGTCATCTTCGTATCCAACGCTTCCGCCGGAACAAATGACCATTCGAAAGGTTGCGCGAGCGCCGCGTTTACCGAGTTTTGAATCGCCGTGGTCAATTGGACGCGGATCGGAACACCTTGTGGCAGGTTGCTGCTCGGTGTCAGCGTGACGGTATTGCCTGACACCGCAAACGCACCCGAAATAGTTTGCGCGAGCGCGCGTGCCTTGAAGCTCGACGCGTTGACCGAAGCCGCTTTCATTGGCGATGAGAAAGTCACCGAAATCGGCGCATTCGGCGCAACGAGAGTGGCACCCGCTGCCGGGGAAACGGTTTGCACGGTGGGCGCCGTGCCAATCACTTTGACGACCAAACGAAAGCCTCCGGGCGCGTTCTTGAGCGCACGCACCTCCACCGTGTGTCGCCCCCCAGTGACGGTTCTAGAGAACTGCGCCCCAACGGAACCAAACGTTGCTGATTCGATTGGCGTGCTCGTATTCCCCGGCGCAAACAAACGCACATCGCCTTCTAGCAGAGAGCCGGAGCCACGTTCGACAGCCACGAGCAAGACGTCGTTTACAGAAACGTCGAAGTCGAATTTCGAAGAGCTCCCAGCACCCTGCGAGGCGTAATTCTGATCGTGCGGCAGAGAAATCACTTGGTTTCCCTGCGCCATTTGCAGCGGCGTCAGCACGAGCTCAAACGTCACGTTTTGCCCGGCCGTGCTGCTGATGATTCGCTTGCCAGAATACAATCCGTTACTCGCGAACCCCTCGAGCTCAACTGGGTAGGCCGCCGGAAACAGCAGCGTCTTCGTTACGCCAGAGGCGATGATGTCTTCAGCGAGCCACGCGGGAGGCGCAGTGGCGGCATCTCTGCCCGCACCGCAAATCGATCCGGTACAGTTGGTACGACCGCGCACGTAGCACATCGTTGGACCATCACAGGCGCCATCGAAGTTGGAATCGATGCAGCAGCCGCCGTTGCCTCCGTAACCCTCATCGAATTTGTCGTGATTCCACCAGGAAAAGTGCCCAACTGCGCCGCGCAGCACGAACCCACTCGCGCTCCCAGCAGAGAGGGTGACGACGCCGCTTCCTTCTTGCATCCAAAGTCCACTCGCTTCGTCCAAATACCAAAGCGGGTACACATCACCCTCCTTGATCGGAAGCCCCGCTGCATCGAGCCCAGCGTAAATCGGCAAGTCGATCGTCGCGCGCGCGCCGGGCGCCAGGTTCAGCGCTTGTCCGTTTTGCGAAAACTGAAAATCTGCGGTGCCCCAGCTCAGAAGCAGCCCCGCTTGACCAGCGCTATCGTAGCCGGAGAATGCGCCCGGAAACGCAGGCGTCTCGTTGACCACATCGATTGGAGAGATCGTTGCTTGCACGGTGCCGGTGACCGGCGTGCCGCTCGCATCAACGAGCGCGGCAGGAGGAAGCTGCACGCGCACGCCATTGCCGCCGGTTGCATCGGCGCCGTTTTCGACTGCATTCAAAGCCATCGGCTGCGCAGCGTATGCGAGCCCAACTTTCAAGAAGCCGGTCGTCAGTGTGTTCGCTAAATTCAGGCGGCGGATTTGCGTCGTATAGCCGCCCGCACGCACTTGAATGACCTGCGGAACGCCCACACCGACGGCAAGTGTAGCGAGGCCCTGACTGTCAGTGGTCGCACTGGCGCCGCCTAGCACGGTCACACTGGCGCCAGACACGACCGACGTACCTACGCGCACCTCGACCGCGACGCTGGCGAAAGCGCTAGGGACCGCAGCCGCCGCAATGCTCAGCTGCTGCGTGACGGTGCTCTTGTTTCCAGCGGCGTCGCGCGCGGTGAGCGTCACCGTATAGGAACCAGCTTGCGCAAATAGGTGCGTGACTTTGCTAGCGCCCGAGCGACCGCCGTCACCAAACGACCAGTCGAAGGTCAAGCTCGAACCGTCAGAGGCCGCAGACCCAGCGGAGTCAAACACCATGGGTGAGCCAGCGACGGCAGTGCCACTCACTGCCATCTGTGCAGAAATTGTAACCACTGGCGCCGCCGGCCCAGACGGCGCGGCAGGATCATCCGGAGCGGTGCCGTCATTGCTCGCTGGTGGGGGCGTCACACAAGCAGCAAGAGAAAACAAAAGAACGAACCCGAAACTAGCGGTACGTGACATATCCCCTGCCGTAGCAAACGCTCCGCAGCTTGTCAGTCGTCAACGCGCACGCAAACGAATGCGAGAGACTGTCACGAACGGCGCGTGGCTCAGCGCGCTAGCGGTCAGGAACATCCTCGGCTTTTGGGTCATCAAGACGTTCCGTTTCATTCAAATTCTGCACAGGCAGATCGGGTGCGGACCTGGGCTTCTTCAATTTGATCGGTTGGCGGTGGGGCTGCGCTTTTGGCGAGACCAACGGTGGGTCCGGCGTATTCGGCGCTGCAATGCTCTTGGGTGGCGGCGCAAGAGGCGCAAGCGGCGCCATCACCGACGGTTTGGGCAGTGCGCGCCAATACAAAATACTCACCACGACAAGCATCGCGAGCAACGCCCCCGCAACCAGAGGAAACCAAGAACGCTTCGGACCTGCGTACCAACTCGTATGCACATAGGCGGCAGAGCGCGAGCGCAACCGGTCTAAAGTTGCCGCGACATCGTGCATTGATGCCGGTCGTGCCTGAGGGTCGAGCGAGAGACAACTTGCAACGAGCGCTAGCAGCTCTATCGGTAGGTCTGGCCGCACCTGTGACAGAGGCACCGGCTCTGGCCGAGCGGCGGTCAACTCGCTCGCCGTCTTGGGATCGAAGGGAAGCTGACCGGCGCACAACTCGTAGAGCAACACGCCGAAGGCATAGGCATCGGAGCTCGCGCTCGCCGGTTCTCCGCGAAGCAACTCCGGCGGCAAGTACGCGAGCGTTCCAACCACCTGCTCGCGCTGCGCACCCTCCGTGAGCTTGGCCACACCAAAATCGAGCACCTTGGCAAAAAAACGGTTCTCGTCGACACCCGCGCGGCGAAGTACCGCCACGTTGTCTGGTTTGAGATCCCGGTGGATGACCGAAGCGGCATGCGCTGCTTCGAGCGCGTGGGCCACTTGGGTCGCGAGGTGCAAGACGTCAGGAAGCAAGATGGGCTCATGGCTGTTCATCAGATCACGCAGCGTGGGCGCTTCGAGCAGCTCCATGACCAGACATTTTTCTCCTTGCTCGGACTCGAACACATTGCTCACTTCGACGACGTTCGGGTGGCGAATGCGTGCGAGCGCTTGTAGCTCAGAACCAAACAACGCAACCACGCGCGGCTCATGTGCAAACTGTGGGCGAATCATTTTGATCGCCACAGCGTGTCCAAGCAGCGTGTGCTCAGCGCGGTAGACCACGGCCATGCCGCCCGCCCCAAGCACTGAGCGCAAGGTGTATGCGCCGCACACCCGTGGAAGCGCACCTGCTTCCGGATCCTTCACGCGTTCAGCCCGGCGCCGTGGCCCTCGGTAATGGTCGCTACCTCGAGCCAGGGACCGCGCTGGACGAAACCAGAATGCATGGGGCTGCTCGCAAAGAACATGTGCGTGTCCAAATCGACGAACGAAAAACCGGAGAGCCCAGCGGCGAGACACGCGGACATACTGAGCGCCAGCTCGCTTTCTACCATGGCGCCAATCATCAGCTGCAAACCGCAGGCACGTGCGGTCACGGCCATGTCGTAGGCTTCAATCAAACCAGACTTCATGCACTTGAGGTTAACCACATGCGCACGCCGCTGCTGCGCAACAGAGATGATGTCAGCGAGCGAGCCCACCGATTCGTCTGCAGCAATCGGCACGGGCGAGACCGAGCACAGCGCACGCTGTCCATTGAGATCGTCCTTCGGCAGCGGCTGCTCGAACAGCACCACACGCACGCCCACCCGCGCTGACGCATCCAAGATCGCAAGCGCATCGCTCGGCGACGAGATGCCGCAGTTGCCATCGAGAATCACGGACAATCCCGGAGCCGCTTTGGCGATTGCGCGAATGCGCTCTACGTCGTCTTCGAGAGGCACGCCGCCTACCTTCACTTTGATGGTGCCAAACCCCCGTGCGGCGATGTCGTGGGCCGCAGCTTCCGCGGCCGCAAGACTCCCGGTGGTGATGGTAAAATCGGTTTGGAGCGGAGCATGGTGCCCACCGAAATAAGCCCACATTGGCAGGCGCGCGCGTCTGCACATGGCGTCGAGCACGGCGCATTGCAGGGCACAACGCGCACTGGCAGCCGAAAAAATTTGAGCGCTCAAAAAGTCAGCGATGGGCCGAAGGGCGCGTGCGTCACGGCCAACAAGATCAACGGAAGAGATCGCAGCGAGTGTACTAGCCTGCGTCTCACCATTCACCGCCGGGAACGGCGCCGCTTCGCCAAGGCCGACCGTTCCATCATCTAGCGTGACGCGCACCAGCACATTGGCCGCTGCGGGTTGGGCTCCACTCGCGATTCCAAAAGGCGCGAGCAGCGGCGCGGTGAATGGCAGAGCTTCGACTTGGGAGATTCGCATCGCGATCACGAAGGTACAACGCGCTGGTCCAAAAACAACAAAGACCCAAGCAGGAGCAGCGGTCGAAGCGTTGCGAGCGCGTTCGGGCACAGGCGTCCTGTTGACATGAAAATGAAAATCATATTCAATAACGACATGCGTTTTTTGTACCTCGCATCGCTCTTGCTCGTGGCCGCGTGCAGCACCACCGCACCAGAAAAGAAGACAGAA
>JBIKMD010000098.1:0-8539 GCA_044359465.1 Myxococcota bacterium | reverse complement strand
GCCAGCCGCAACCTTGGCGCGTCGACTCAGCGGGGAACGAGCACGGACAACGAATACGCAGGCATTTGATAGAGGAAACCGTTCTTCGACTGCGCGTTGATGGTTCCGCCGCTTTGAATGGTGCTGCTCGCGGACGTCAATTGGAACACGGAGGCGCTCGAATAGTTTGCGTAGGCCGCTAGACTGATCGATGCGCTGAGCGCGTTGGCCGTTTTGTTGATTGCGACAATGACCATGCGACCTGGATTTGCTGCGTCTACGCTCGCATAAACAGAAGCCTGCGCTTGATCGCTCGAGATCGCACGAATCGAGGTGTCACCGAACTTATTCGTCCCATCGTAAGCCGTGAACATGCGCATGGCTGCGTAAGTCATGGTGTTGCCGGACGCGAGCTCCCACAGGTTTGCGAGGTAGACGTCTTCTCTGCCAAAAATGCCGAGCACGTCGGCCTGCGCGATGGCGCCCGAGATGTGATCGCCCGCACCATAGTAGTACTCGGTGAACCCAAGTTTCGTGCCTGGGTAGTTGGCCGCGATTTTTGCTTTCATTTTTGGAATGAGCGCAATCGGTCCACCCTCTACGTTACGTACCCAGCTCGTCTCGCTGTAGGTCGAGTCCCACAGTGATCGCGGCGCTTGAATGCGGGCGTTCACCGAGTTGGTCGTGACGCTGGTGCCAATGACACGTTGGCCATCGCCTTGGGCTTCTGGATACCAGTGCAAGTCGAGCACATCGATGAGACGGCGCCCTTGCGCTTGTTCCGCCGCTTTCATCTGCTGCAGGTAATACGCGGTGAAGTCGCCGTTGTAGGCGCCTTGGAAGGAGACGAAGCCGTAGTACCCGTACGAGACGAACCCGCAGATCTGCACGCTGGGAATCACGTCTTTGACGGCTGCCGCATATTCAATGTTTTTGTTGATCAACGTTTGTGGTGCAACCGGCGATGGTTGCAGACGCGCGTGGGTGTCGCTCCACAGGTCTGGCTCGTTATCGAGCGAGAGCAGAATCTGGGGCCGAGTGGCAGAGAACGCGTCTGGAAACTTGTTCTTCAGCCAATTGGCGAACTCGTCTTGATAGACGGCCGCATCGTTTAGGTCCGGCGTGAGCGAGAACGCAGCGCCCTTGCGCGCCTTCGATTGTTTGAAGCGGGTTGTGAGATAACCCGCGGTGTTTCCAACATCGCCGTTGGCCAGTTGATCGGCGGCGGCGTACCCAAGAATTGGAATCGTCAAAAGCGCAGCTGCGCCTGAGGCAATCGCATCCGCCGCACGAAAGCGAGCGGCCTCACCTGGAAGCGTGCCGCCGCTGCGTTGGCTCATGAGGTAGTTGTCGTTTTGATTGTTATAGTCGTTGCCTGCGTTTGAGGCGTTGGTTTCCCAGTTGTACGCCGTCCAGCGATTGCCGCCGCCGCGCAAAAGACCGATCCCTTTTTGGGTGGTGCCCAGCTCACGCAGTTGATTGACGCCATAGATGAACGGACTGATCTTATGTGCATCGCTGTCTGCACGCACCGTGAAGGTGACATTGCCCGCACCTGGGCTCACCGCCTCGATGATGCCTGTCGTTGCCACGACACCACTCGATCCTGTGGCTCCGGACGTACCCGTCGCGCCTGTGCTTCCGGTAGTGCCTGTGGAGCCCGTCGTGCCTGTGCTTCCGCTCGCCTCCATCGCCACGTATTTCACAGGGCTCTCCTGCCAAACGCCGTTCGAGTCCTCAGTGACGCCATAGATCTGCCATTGTCCGAGCTTGTCCGTCGCGGTGAACTTGCGCGAGGCGCTCACCGTCTTCATCGCCCCAGCGCGCACGGTGGTTGCTCCGAGTTGCGGCGATAGGTCCATGAACGGACCGTTCGAATGCGATCCACCCGGCGGACGCCCGGCGATGACAATCCGGCGCAAATACACCGTCGAGCGCGTGTTGTTTTTGAACGTGATTGAGGCACGCAGCGTATCGCCTGCTTTGACGGTGCTGGTGTTGAGGGTGAGTGGACTACTGATGGCAAGACCACTCACGTCTGTTGCAATGACGGAGTCATCGACTGAAACTTGGGTTGTCGTTCCCGGCTGCCCGCAGGCGACCAGCAAAAGAGAGAGCGCGACGAAACGTTTGAATTGCACGATGAGACCTCCACGGGTGCAGCGGCCTTTGTGCATGGATGTGGCCAATGTCTAAGTGCCTGTAATCGTTGGGTTTTGAGTCCGACGGTGTGCCTTTTTTTCACTCCTTCGATTGCTTCGTTAGTCGCAACCCACTGGTTTTGCTGGAGATTGTTCGGCGTGACCGTGGTGCACCTCAGCGTGCTCACCGATACCCAGTGGCGAGCCGCGTCGGATAATCATCGTCGAGCCCGCGCTACTTGCAGGCTTCAAGCTTGCCGCCGGAAGCAAAGGCACGAGCATGGGTCCGCTGATCGCGCGGTCCTTTTTGCAAGCGCTTGATGATGGCGCTCTGTTCGATCAAGCGCTCAGCGAAGTTCGTAGCCCCTGCTTTGAGACGCCGAACGCCAGCGTCTCTGTGTCATTCAGGTGACAATGTTCTTTACGAGGCGCATATGTTCTGCCTACACCACGCTGATGCACCAGCAGAAATGGGCCTCTGCCACGCAAAATCCCACCGTCGACGACGTTCCTTTCAAGAGTCTCTACGAGAAGGAAGAGTACGACGTTTTGACCAATGATGGTTGGTCGCTCGTCATCACGCGTTACAAACCAGTTGTACAAACCTTCGCCCAACCGCTCTTTGGCGTACCGGTGTTGTGCGTGCATGGTTTCTCGCAGAATCGGCACGCTTGGACCAGCGGCGAGCTCGTGAAGAACCTGCTGTTTTTCGGCTTGGACGTGCATCTGATCGAGCTGCGCGGTCACGGGAAGAGCTCAGTACAGCACCAGCACGATCGCTGGGAAAACGATGGGCTCCCGCTCCCGGCGGACATCGACTACGGTTGGACCTTCGACAGTTACTTTTTGCTCGATGTGCCTGCCGCGATTGACGCGGTCAAAGCGCGCACCGGTCGCAACAAGATTGCCTACATCGGTCATTCGATGGGCGGCATGATTGGTTATGGTCTCGCGTCGCTGCGTTCGGATTTGTCTTGCTTGTTCACCGTGGGTGCGCCCGGTGAGCTCGGTCAAGATTTCCTGCCGCTCCGGCTTGCGTCGCACGCCGTTCCTTGGGTGAGCGCCGCCGCCGATCGCGTGCTGGATGGTTGCAACTTGCTGCGCAGTGCCAAGCATCAAGCCGACGTGAAGCTGCGTGGGCGCGCCGCTGATGCCCCTAAACCATGGCGCTACACCTACGTGCCCATGGATTGGCTCTTTGCGCTTGGCGAACGCGCGCTGTCTGAAGCGAGCTTCAACGTGTATTCACGGCTCTCGCCGCTCGGCGTGTTGCTCTTCAATCCCAAACACACGGCGCTCGAGGGCATTGAGTGGATCTTGAAGCGCGGCACACATCGTGAGCCACGCGGCGTGCTCGAACAATTCGCCAAGTGGATCCGCAGACGCGAGATGAAGGTCTACCGCACGGGATACGACATCAAGAAGAACTTCAAGCGCATCAAGATTCCGCTCGCCATCGTGTTTGGTGACCGTGACATTCTGGCGTCCATGAAGTCGACTGCGTCAGTCTATCGTGATGCGCAGAGTGAGTATTTGCTGTGGCGCCCGGTGCGCGGCAACAGCCACATCGAGCTCACCATGGGTTATGACATTCGCCAGATCTGTTACGACATCAAGAACATCATCGACTACGCTGAGCACGCGCAAGACAAGCCGCGTAGCCTGCCGCGTCGCACCGAAGAAAAACCTGCCAAACCTTCGCTCGCCAAGCCTAACTAAACGCTTCATCGTAGTATGACAGAACCCATCGCCGAACCGAGCGGGATTCGCTTTTCTTTGCCGGTGACTGCCTCCATTCCAGGTCCTCGCAAAGTCTTTGCGCCGCTTGGCATGTTGGAATACGTGCGTGACCCTGTCAAAGTGGGTGCGCAGCTGCGTCCAACCTCCGGTGATGGCCTCGTAACCACGGCCAAGGGCCATAGCGCTATGCTCGTCTGTTACGGTGAAACCCTCGCGCGCGCGTGTTTCACTGACATGGACAATTGGATGCGGCCCGGCGGTGGTTTGGTCTCACCACCAGCCTCTCATCCGAACGTTGCGGCCATGCTCGATGCCATGGTGCTTCTCAACGGACCCGAATGGCAGCGTCGTCGTCGTCTAGCTGTACCGCCCACAAACAAAGAAGCACTGCTCGACGGCATGCGCGAGAGCTTTACGCGCACCGCGTCCGAGCTCACCGAAGATGTCGTTCTTGGATCGCTCGTCGACGTGGGCCAGCGCGCGCTGCGTGTTTCGCTTCGCAACAACGTACGTTGTTTGATGGGGCTGGAGCCGGGCGAGGGCGAACCGCTCGCAAAGAAGCTCGATTTTTTCATCAACTCGTTGGTCGATCCCGGCGTAGGGCTCACGCAGCGCCTTCCTTGGTTGATCCCTGGCACGCCTTACGCGCGCTGGGTGAATGATGCGGAGTCGCTCTACGGAACGTTGCAGTCATTGGTACAAAAGCGCCGCTTGCGTGGTGGTGCAGAAGACATGCTCGGAGCTTTGCTTGGACCGGCCGAAGATGGCACGCCCGCGTTGACGGATGCAGAGGCCGTGGGTGAGCTCACGGGCCTCTATGCGGCGGGTTACGAGACGACGGCTCAAACCCTGACGTGGACTTTGTTGATGCTCGCTTGCCATCCTGAAGCAGCACGCGCAGCGCAAGAAGAGGCAAGCAGCTTACTCAAAGGTGACATCCCCACATTCGCGCAGTGCAAAGCGCTGGGCCAGCTCGACGCCATCGTACGGGAAACGCAGCGGCTGATCCCTGCTGTACCGTCGAGCATTCCTCGCGTCGCCGTGCGCGAAGTCGACATGGATGGTCACAAGATTCCAGTGGGCAGCGCACTCGTCTGCTCCATCGTTTCATCGCATCACGACGAGCGGTACTTCCCTCAGCCGTACAAGTTTCAGCCTGAGCGCTGGGAGACGCTACGCAAACAATCTGCGGCGCTCACGTATCGTTTCATGCCTTTTGGCTCAGGGCCCCGGCGCTGCGTAGGCGGTGTGCTGGCCGACTATCAGCTTCGCGCTACGCTGGCGTGGTTGCTGCAACGCTATTCGTTCCGTCTGCCGCCGAAGACCCGCGTCGACTACAAAATGCGTCAGGTCGTGCTCGGTCCCGCTAAACCTTTGCGCTTGCTGGTGGGGGCGGCAGGCGAATGGGCGAGGAACAACGACTTACCGATGGGTGGTATTAGGCGTCTTGTGCAGCCAAGCTGACGGCGCCGCGCTCGAAGAGGCTCCGCATCGCCTGGGTTGCCGCGCGTTTTCCCTTGGTAAGATCGTGCACCGTGCTCGCTCCATCACACGCCTTGAGGATGGACAGTTCGAGCTCGCTCAGGTGCAGCTTGCTCCATGACCCATCACGCTCTTGGATCATCACCACTGTCTTGCCGGGCTGCTGCAGCAAGTGCAGCGCGTCTGTGTGTTTGGGAACCACGCGCAGAAAGGCGGGATCGCTCCCAATTTGCACCAAGGACTCATCTGCGCGCGCCTGCATCCCTTTGACTGAGCGCAGCGCGTAACAACCACCGGCACACTTGTAGGGCTCCTTCAGCTCGCAGGTATTGCAGGCGTCATAGAGCGGCGTGAAGTGGGTCTGATTCGTGCGCGTTTCGAAATACTGTCCAAGCTGCACGCTGTTTTTGAACTCGGCCGTTTTCACCCGCATGCTCGAAAACAAGCCGTAGCAGCGCCACGCTTCACCGCCCGGCCCGATGTCTATGGGACCGTTGCAGCTAAACGCTGTTTCGAACGCTTCATCTTGTTTGGGGTACATGTCTGCGAGCTGCTGGGCTGTAAAGAGACACGGCGGCAGATACCCGCAGTCCGAGTGAATGTAGACGCCGCGATCTCTCGCAGCCATCGTCAAGGCATGCACGATGCGCGCGAGCGCAGGAAAGTCTCGTGTGGGATCGACGAGCCAAGAGCGCGGGTCGCTCACATTGGGCGAAGCTACGCTGTAGCGAATGCGCGTGAAGCCAAAACGATCCACCAAACCTAAGATATGGCTGTAGTCGTGGTCGCGTTCGTAAAGTGTGATGCCCAAGGTGGCGTTGTCTTTGCTGACGCGTGACAGCGTCTCATGCAACGCACGCTCTTGCTCGGGCCGATAGTGATCACTCGGCAGTACGTTGAACAAGAACCCGACGCGTTTGCGTTCATTGCGGCTGAGCGCCGTAATATGGTCTCGCACTTGCTCCGGCCACACACCGTTGGTCATGAGGAACGCGTGGCCATTCGGCCGCGCGAGTGCGAGCGTCAGCATGTCCAAAAAGTCCGGATGCAGTGTGGGCTCGCCGCCGCAGAAACGCGCGGGCTGATCGCCAATGAACGCGAGCTGCCGCTCGAACTCTTCTACGCTCATACGTCCGCTCGCGCCCTTGGCCGCGCCGTCCATGTGCTCGGACGCAAAACAGAAGGGGCAACTCAGGTTGCACACGTTTGTGATGATGAAGTTCGGCACGCGCCGCAGAGATTAGCGCAATGCGCAGCTGAGGCCCAGCCTCCTCGTCGTTCGTCGTTGTAGCCGATGTCGTCGTCGTTGTAGCCGAGCTGGTAGTCGTAGCCGCTTGGCCGTGGCCGTGAGCGGTCGTTGTTCCAAGTCTCGAGTCTCGATTCTCGATTCCTAAAATACACCGCTGACTGCGACCATTTGCTTTGGCTTAGAACTCGCCTTGAAAAGACATCCCTTGCACGGTGGGTGAGACCATAGGCGCGGCTGACAACTTGAATCCGTCAAAGACCAGCACTTCCTTCTTGGCGAGCACGCCGGCCAAAATCAGCACGCCGCCTAGCGTCTGCACGATGCCTAGTGGAATTTGTAGCGCTATCGTGCCCACGTTCGCGCCTGGATAGGTAGTGTAGGTCGTAGCTGGGCTCACGAAGGCGCCGATGATCGGCAGCCAGCACACGGGAGAGCCAAGCCCGAGTGTTCCCATGATGCCTGAGACCAACCAGCCGCTGGCTAAAAGGCCAATGCCCGTTCCCCAAACGCCAGGTACGGTTCGCTTTTCAACGTGCATGCCTGCCGGAATGGGCGCGCCGTGCTCGTACGGAAACGTCTGACCGTACGGGAGTCCGACCGGGTACGTACGAGCGGGCGCTGGCGGTGCATTGACCGCCTCGAGGCCGGGCAGCACGCATTGGTTAGCTCTGCAGCGCAAGCGAGCCGGGCAATCGGCAGTGCGCTGGCAGTTCGTGTACATACCTTGCGGGACGCAGGCGGCGTTTCTGCATTCGAGCGACCCTCCACAATCGGCGGTCGCTAAGCAGCTATCGCCCTCAGCGCCCGTCACCTTGTTCGATGCCGGCAGGGTTTCCGTGGACAGGTCAGAGAGCGCGATAGCAGCGAGTAACAGAATCATAAGGTCTCCATGTAGGCGACGAGATCGTCGATCTCGAACGCGCTGAGCTGAGAGGTTGTGCCGTGTTTGTCGCCGCCTCCAAGCTCGCTGAAGCGCTCGCGCAGCGTGCTGACGCTACCATCGTGCATGAAGGGTGCACGCCACGAAACCCCGCGCAAAGAGGGCACTTGAAAGCGACCACCGGTACCCACATCCACCGTGGCGTTGTTGGTGAGCGCGCTTCCGCTGTGACAGCTCGAACATTCCGCGCTGCCTTCGAATAGACTTTTTCCTCGCGCTGCCGCGGCTGTATCCACCGACGTGCGGGCTTTGTGCGGTGCGATCTCGTTCACGAAACGTGCAGTTGCTGCGACCTCTGCGTTACTCAGAGAGGGGCCGGTCATACGGCGTTCGAACACTTCATGCGTGAGCGCGCTGAAGTCTGCTTGATCACCATCCCAATGAAAGGGCTCGGTGCCTTTGACGCCGCCGCGAAGATTCTGCGTGCGTCTCGGACCTATGCCGGTGAAGGTCCACACGCGCGCATCATCACCGCCTTCTAGATGGCACGAAGCGCAGGCAACGCTGCCGCCGGCATTGCTATGAAAGACGGCGTGACCCGTATCGGCGCGCGAGACCGTAGAGAGGACGAGTGCACGTGTGGGTGCTGCTTCTCTGCTGCTCAGCCTATAAAGCTCAGCAGGCTCCCTTGTTTGCACGTAGAGATCGCCAGTTGAGTTGAACGCGGCCGCGATAGGTTGGCCCACATCTGTGATCAGCTGCTGCGCCTGCGCGCACGTACCGGTTGTGCTCGAGTCAAACAAAAACACTGTGCCCATCTGAGGGGTGAACGCATTTCCGGGCGCGACGACGGCGAGGGTGCTTGCGTGTACGGCAAGGTCTACCGGAACGACCGCGTTGAGGATCGACGGAAACTGTTGCTGGGCCGTGCTTGTGGCGTCGGTCACAGTCGTTTGCACAATGGGGCCGCTGCAGGGATCGCTGCCGCCGTAACCGCCTGCTTGCTGCGCCTCGACCGGAGCATCTGTTCCTAGTTGATGGAGGACGAAGGTCTTTGCCCCGCTCGAT
>JBIKMD010000097.1:0-8555 GCA_044359465.1 Myxococcota bacterium | reverse complement strand
CCCCAAAAACCTGGTTGTCTGTGGACCCAAATCGCGCCTGGGCTGAGCGCTTTTTTCTTTTATATACGCCGGTTTGGATTGGCGCCGTGGCCCTTGTCATGGTGACCGGATGGATGCGCCACTGGGGTGATTCGGGTTACCTAGCGTTCGGCTTCGCGCTGGCGCTTCCTCCTGTGGTGCTGCCCTATGTTTTGGCGCCAACCAAGGCGGCCAAGGACTACGCTGCGCGCTTCAATCTCTGGATTTTCGTGTTCTCGTTCTTCGGCAACTACTTCATCTGCCGTTACTTCGAAGACGTGCTGGGCCTGCGTTACGGTTTTCCTACCGAGACCAACCTTGGCGCGCTGACGCTCGGTCGGCAGCAAGAGAAGATCCCATTCACGCTCTACTTGATGACGCAGGCGTATTTTCTGACCTACCACGCGGCGATCTTCGTCACCTGGCGCCGTTTTGGTCGAACGGTGCCGATGCTCGTTTTGGGTTGCTGCTTCTTTGCGTTTGCAGAGACCGCAAGCATGGCCACGCCGCTGCTGAGTGGTCTGTTTTGGTACACGAGCATGCAAAAGATGCTGACCATCGGAACGCTCATGTATGGCTCGTTGTTTCTGGTGAGCGTGCCCATGCTCTACAAGATTGAGCCGGCGACGCCCTGGCGCGGCGTGTGGCTGAGCGTGCTGGCGGCCAACATGATCCAGTTCTGGGTGTTTGAAGCCTGGGCCCGTGTGTTGCTCTGAAGAGGCTTTGCCGCGGCCCCCGCGCTTGCCACATGCCTCCATAAGTGACAGACGCCGGCGCCATGGCCACTACAGAAAACGTGACGACGAATAGCGGTGCAAAAAAGCAACCTAAAGCCGTGAAGCAAGCCATGATCGCCTGCTTCGATCCGGGCACGCTCGAGTCACTCGGCGAAGTCCCCGTGATGAGCGCGGAGCAGGTGAAAGCGACAGTCGCGCGCGCGCGTCTGGCGCAGCCTAAGTGGGGCGAAGCGAGCTTTGCGGAACGCAAAAAAGTGTTTCGTGCGCTGCTCGATTGGGTGCTCGCCAACCAAGACGAAATTGCCCGCGTGTGCGTGAAAGACTCCGGCAAGACCATGGTCGACGCTGCCCTCGGTGAGATCATTCCCGTGTGCGAGAAGATTCGCTACTTGCTGGCGACGGGTGAGCGCGATCTCGCGCCCGAAGTGCGCCCAAGTGGCACGCTCATGCACAAAGCGATTCGCGTCGAGTACCCGGCGCTTGGTGTCATTGGTGTGATCTGTCCGTTCAATTTTCCGTTCCACAACGTGTTCTGCCCAGCGCTGCCTGCGTTGTTCGCGGGGAACGCGGTGGTGCTCAAAGTGTCCGAGTGGACGTCCTGGTCTGCGCAGTACTTCCAATCGATCTTCGACGAGATTCTCACGCGTTTTGGGTACTCGACAGACCTCGTGCAAATCGTCACGGGTGATGGCGCGACCGGTAGCGCACTGGTGACGAGCGGCGTCGAAAAGATCTTTTTTACGGGCTCGCCGCAAAACGGCCGCAAGGTGGCCGCTGCAGCCGCCGAGACGCTGACCCCAGTGGTGCTCGAGCTCGGCGGTAAAGACCCCATGATCATTTGTGATGACGCCAACTTCGAACACGCGGTGTCTACTGCCATGCTTGGCGTGTTCACTGCGTGCGGTCAGATGTGTGTGGGCGCCGAACGTTTGTATGTCATGGACGGCATTTATGATCGCTTCGTTGCTGAAGTGGTCAAACGTGTCAGCGCGCTGCGCCAAGGTCCTGCGTCGCAAGATCGCGGCGGCGAGTTCGACGTGGGCGCGCAGACCATGCCGCGTCAGTTAGACATCATCGAAGCACAGGTGAACGACGCGCTTGCAAAGGGTGCCCGCGCGCTCGTCGGTGGCAAACGCAACACGTCGCTGGCAGGTCAATTCTGGGAGCCGACTGTGCTCGCGGACGTCACGCATGACATGCTGATCGCCAAAGAAGAGACCTTTGGCCCAGTCATGACGATCATTCGCGTGAAGTCTGAGGAAGAGGCGATCCGTCTTGCCAATGATTGTGCGTACGGCCTCGGCTCGAGCGTGTTCACGGCGAGCGCTGAACGTGGCGAGCGCATTGCGAAACAGATTTCGGCGGGTATGACCGTCGTCAATGACTACGGCCTCGCTTACATCATGCAGTCAGCACCGTTCGGTGGCCTCCGCGTCTCCGGCGTTGGTAAAATCAACGGCAAAGAAGGTCTGCGCGCCTGCACGCAAGAAAAAGCCATCGTGACGGACCGTGCGCCCTTCAATCAATCTGTCGCATTTTATCCGATCAAAAAGGCTACCTTTGGCCTGGTTCGCGATGTCACCACACTCATCTACGGTGGCTCTCTCACCGCGCGCGCCGGAGCGATCGCAAGCGCGGTGAAGCGTCTCGCTGGTCGGTAAATTTGCGCGGCAAAAATGCGACGGTTCGTTGACTCTTGTTCTTCAATCTTGCAGTTGCAACGAGATTGCGGCCTGCAAAACGCGTCTACTTCAAAGATTGAGGAATCATGAGCCAAACCCAAGCAACCGATATTCTGCAAACTTCGCTTCCATCGGAACACGTCACCAAAGTGGTAGACGAGTACCTGCAGTTTCACGCTGGCTCGCTCGAGGGCCGCAAAGAAAACTACAAGACGATGGTCAACCACTACTATGACCTCGTCACTGACTTTTACGAAGTAGGCTGGGGCCACTCGTTCCACTTCGCGCCAGCGTTCAAAGGCGAAAAATTCGCTGCTTCGATCGCACGTCACGAACACTGGCTCGCCGCCAAGCTCAACCTCAAGCCAGGCATGAAGGTGCTCGATGTGGGCTGCGGCGTAGGTGGTCCTATGCGCGCCATCGCACGCTTCTCGGGTGCGACCATCGTTGGCGTGAACAACAACGATTACCAAATCAAGAAGGGCGACAAGCACAACGCTGAAGCCAATCTTGCGCACCTCTGCTCGTTCCAAAAAGCAGACTTCATGAAGCTGCCATTCGAAAACGGCACCTTCGATGCGATCTACGCGATTGAAGCGACCTGCCACGCACCAGACAAGCTCGCGCTCTTCACTGAGCTCCACCGCGTGCTCAAGCCAGGCGGCCATTTCGCCGGCTACGAATGGTGCATGACGGACAAATACCAACCAAACAACGCCGAGCATCGCGCGATCAAGAAGGGCATCGAAGAAGGCGATGCGCTTCCAGACATCTGGACCATGCCAGACGTCATCGACGCCATGAAGGGCGCAGGCTTCGACATCGTCGCTCAACACGATTGCGCACTCGATGCTGATGCGGAGACGCCATGGTACACGCCGCTCGCGGGCCGTTTCAGCCTCGACGGGTTCAAGCACACTGAGCTTGGCCGCGCGTCGACCGGTGCGGTTGTGCGTGCGCTCGAAGCGCTCAAGATCGCGCCAAAAGGCGCCAGCGCAACACAAGCGTTCCTGCAGAACGCAGCGACCGCGCTCGTGAAGGGCGGCAAGACCGGCATCTTCACGCCAATGTTCTTCTTCCACGGCAAGAAGGCCGAGAAGATGAGCAAGACCAAGTCGTAAGTACTTCGTCGTAAATTGAAAAAGGCGCGTGCGGTTTTCGGACCTCACGCGCCTTTTTTTTACTCGCTCTGCGCCCTACATCACGAGTTGGCCGGTTCTGAGCAGGTGGGCGAAGCTGGTGCGCTGCTGCGGGTCGAGCACGGCGTGGAGCCCTTTGAGCGCGTGCGCCAAAGCATCACGCAGAGCCGTTTCGCCTTCCGCACGCAAGCGCAACGCTGCCTCAACGCCAGTCGCATCATAGGGCACTGCAGAAAATGCGTCGGACAACATGGCCGTCGAGCGCCTGGTATGGACGGCAGCTTGCTCCCGTTCGGTTTTGAGCGCTGCCAGCACCTCCGCGACGCGGGTGTGCTGGGCTTCACTCAAGACGAGTACCTCACTCAAAAAACGTAAGGGGCGTTTGACGCCAAACGGCGAGCCCTCGAATCGTGCATTGCAACTCATGGTGCACCTCAGATGCTGAGATCGCCGGTACGCAACATCGTTGCGAGGCGCTCGCGCTGCGTGGGATCCAAAATGGCGTGGGTTTTGGTGAGTGTGCTCAGCACGGCGTTGCGCACACGTTCTTCGCTTTTTTGCCGTAGATCGAGCGCACTCCGGACGGCTGTCGCGTCAAAGCTTGCCGCTGCAAAGGCGTCGGCAAAACCAGCGTGGGTGCGCCGTTCGTCCACGCGCGCCTGGGCTCTTTCTGTGTCGATATCATCGAGCACACGCGCGAGTTGCTCCGTTTGGGACTGAGAGAGGTTGAGGGACTTTTGCATGAAATAAAGCGTTCGCGGGATCGGCATGATCCGCCTCCACTGCCGGGACGTTGCCTCGGCGGGTTAACGCGCGGGCACAATGCCTCGCGCCCTTGGAAGCTAGCGCCGCTTCCGGCGCGCGCAAGTCCCACCGGCAAAAGACCGGCGCTTTTGTCTTGAATGGCGTCGGCACTGCGAGTGGTCCTTTGCGCACATCCACCGATATTGGCCGCAGTGAAAATCACCTCAACACGCGTGAGTCCTATGCCCCAAACTGTGGCCGTTGAATCCGTGGTGCCTGACGCATTGGCCGCTGCCGTGACGGACACGCTTTCAACTGCGACGCCGCTGCCGCGCATCGACACCATCGCCAACGTGAGTGACGGCCTAGAGCGCAACACCCAAATCACTTCTGCGTACATGGCCTACGGCGCGGCGCTCACGGGCCTACTTGGCAGCCACTACGCGAGCTTTCCGCATTTTTTGGCAATTGGGTCGCGCAGCGTGGGCGAGGGGATGCGCGGTTTTTTGTTTCGCTTGACGGGCGGCGACGCGCAGCTCGCAGACGGGAATCGCACGCTGTTCTTGATGACGGCTCCCACCTATGATCGTTTTATCAAGACCTTTGCTGGCTTGGCCCAAACCCCGGTGCACCAGCGCGACAAGCTTCGGTTCGAGGCGAAGTGGAAAGATTTCGAACGCGAGGTTCGCACGGCGGCGCCCACGCCTGATATCGACGCGTTCGTGAACGGCTTTCGCCAGTACTTCGAGGCGATGTTCGAGCCGGATCTCGAGCTACGCCAGCAGCGCATCTATTTTGGAAACGTTTTGTTTGCGTACGTGGAGCAGCGCGCCGCGCAACCTATCTTGGAGCGCAGTGTGCCTAGTTTTTTCGTCCCATTGTCGCGCCGATTTTGGGCAAGACCGTGCTCCCGAACATGACTTTGTACCTGCGAAACGACGTGCCAGGCCCCTACGCGAAAGGACTCGAGCAGCTACGACTCCCGGAGCTGGAGACATTTCTTGCGCGCTTCGATTCTGACTTGTCGAGCACCGCTGGAAGCGGCGTGTGGAATTGGTTCGATTTCGAAAGACGCATGGGCTGGTTAGTAGAATTGTTTCGTACGCAAGCAAACAATCCTGCTATCGTATCGTAAACAATAGATTTTTCTGTTGACGCGTCGTTGATGCGAGGTGTGGTTGTGCTTAGTTTTGTAAAAGTAATTATCACATAACTCGATTGCTTGTGTATGGTGGCCTGACTCATTCGTTCAAGGAGTGTCGATGGCCAGACATCGCTTGGTGCACGAGCTAAAGCGCCTTTGTCTCCTGGTTTGCCTGTGTGCGTGTGGTGCGCCAAACCCGGCGCTTGAGGGTGACGGCGAAGAAGTCGTCGCCCCGCCCAGCGAAGTAGCGCCGCCCGCCGCCTGCGAAAACAAAGTTCCGGAGTCGCCTCTTGCTGCGGCGTGCGCCGCGCCTTCCTTCACGTTTCCGCCACCTTTAGCCCCCACGCCCATCCTGGTTTTTGCCGACAGCGTCTTCAGCGCGGACATTATTTCGCCGCCGATCGCTGAGCTGCGTCTCACCGCCAAACGAGCTTTTGCTGCGCTTACCGGAATCAAAGACGGGCGTGCGCTTGGCGTCATAACAGGAACGGAGGTTCACAGGGTCACGACGCTGCCGGACTCGGCGGGTCTCGCAGAGAATGCAACACGTCTGCTCCTCGACGAGGCGCATGGCCGCCTGTACGTGCTTGCGTATGCGATGATTCCCGCGACGGGAGAGATCGTTCGCCCGCGCTTGCTCAGCTTCGCGCTCGACGCAGACGACGCACCTATTGGACCGCCGCACAGCGTTGAGCTCAATGAGCTTGCGGTCGCTATGGCCCTGCATCCTACAGAGCCAACGTTGTTCGTGAGTGGGTACGGCCGTGTAGATATCCAAGCGTATCCACTAGACGCTGCGTTTCACGTAGGGGGCGATCCCACGGCGTTCGAGTTAGGCAATGGAACACAAAAAACGCAGCTCGCCGTTCACCCGCTCGGCACCAAGCTTTATGCGGGTAGCAGCAGCGGGCTCGAGGTTTTCACGCTCGAAGGCTCGTCGATTACAGCGCTCGATTCCACCACAGCGTGGCCTGAGCCTACGCGCACGTGGGTCGAAGATCCGTCCGTCGATACGCACTACCCCGTGCTGAACTTCATCCTTACGCCAAACGCGATCTACCGGCAGCAAGATGCACGTCCTTCGCCAGGTGGGGCGGGGTGGCCCATCCAGCGTTGGCTCGCATCATCGCTTCCACTCGATGCGGCTGGCAATGTGGCGGGGCCCGTGGTGGAGCACACTTTCGGTTTTTCTTGGCTCGACTACGATGCCAGCGCCGATTCGCTCGTTGTGGCTGATCCGATTGTTCGTGGCGCAACGCTCATCGGCACGACGCTGAATCGCGTGTCGCTTGCAGGCGAGGTCAGCACGGAGGCTCACTACCCACGGCGCGCGATTTGGAATTTTGGCGTGTCATCGGCGGGGCGTGTGGTGTTGCCCCTGTCTCCCCTCGTGTTGTGGCCAGAGGCGGATCCTGTCACGAACGTTGCGTTGTCTGTGACCGTCAATGCGACAGCGCCCGGCTATCTGACGCTGTTCATGGCCGGCAACAACAACGACTACTTTGCCTACAATGCCAGTGTGAGCAGCTTGCCGAGCACGCACGTCGTGACGAACCTGTCGCCGCTTTTGCACCTGGAGATTCCGCGCGCATTGCACATCGAGCTAAGTGGGTGCGAGGGCAATTTTTCCGTCGATGTAGCGCTCTCAGGCGAGGACGCCATCGAAGCGCAGAGCTTCACCGAGAACGCAACCATCACGTCGCAGCATTGCAACACGACGCTCTTCGTTCAAGGAAACGGTGTGGCGTACTCGGGCGAGCCACGCTTGCGTACGTATTCGCAAGAGATCACCCGCTTTGCGAGCTTTCTCGATCCGAACATCATGGACTCGCAACCCAAATCCACATTGATCTCTTGTTTCGCGGCCATTGGCGGAGGCGCAGAAGTGGAAGCGCTCGATCAAACACTCGCGCTCCTTCAGCGTGTGGGCTGCAATTCGCTCAATGCGTCGAACATTCCGTCATACTTCAACGTCACGGCCGACGCGTTGCAGACCTCACTCGCGCAGCATGGTTTCGTATCGCAGGGCCTCGCGTCGTACACACCAAACGGTGGTTACTTCGACTTCGATCCGCTGCTCGCGCCAAACGCGCTCGATACCTGGGTGAAAGACGAGCTGCTTCCTTCTTTTACGACGACAGGTGGAAAAAATCTGAGTCACATCGTGCTCGCGGATGAGCCGAACTGGTACTACCCGCTCGAGACACGCAAGGCGCCGCTGGCTGAATTTCGCGCGTTTCTGAGCAGCTCGGGCGCCGAGCTGGGTGATGTGTCCCTACTGTCGCCACGCACGCGCCAAGGTGAAACATTAGAAGAGCGGCGTCTTTACTATTGGTCGCACCGTTTTTTTGCCGAAAGTGCAAGCAACGGCATGCGCCGCGGCAAAGACGCGATCGAGCGAGCGCTCGGGCATCGGATTCTCACCCCAGTCAATTTCAACAATTGGCGCGGTTACGGCATCCCTTCACCGAATGTGCCTTACGCGAACAACCCAGAAGTCTCGCCAGAAACGGCTGGTGGTTCCTTCGACTGGTTCTATTCGGGACGTCACTCGTCGCACACGCTGTTCAGTGAAGATTGGTTTGCCGATGCGGACAATGGCGAGTGGATCTATCGCGCGTCCATGCTGCAGTCGGCTGCGATGCTGGGCGATGAAGCATTTGGTTCATACGTCATTGCGGCCACGAGCGGCGAGGTGCGTGACGGCCTGAGCTATCGCTTGCTGTCTTTGTTTGGTCGCGGCGCCAAGCTCGTTTCGTATTTTACCTTTGGGCCCGAGGCGTTGTTTCCCGGAAATTGCTGGTCTGACAATGCGCTCGTCTATAGCGAGCTACAACGCGGCAACAAACGGATCGCGTTTGCGGATGCGCACTTTCACGATGGCGTTGGGAGCGCGCCGCGTATTGCCGTTTTTTCTCCTCACGAAGCTACGCTGTGGGACGCCTCTGAAGTCTGGCACCAGGACGCAAATGGCATCGCGCAAGCGTTCGCCCACTTGGGACAACCCGTGCGCCTCGTTGACGATCAAGCCGTTCGCGAGGGGCTTCGCGAGTTGGATGTGATTTACGTTGCGGCGCGCAATGTTTCCGAT
>JBIKMD010000096.1:0-8557 GCA_044359465.1 Myxococcota bacterium | reverse complement strand
CCCACGCCACCCGCTGAAACACCAGAGCTTGTCACGGCCCCACCCCACCCGGCAGATCCCAAACCTGCGTCCGACGTGCGCGACGTGTTGCTGCAAGCGTTCTACTGGAACGTGCCAAAGGAACCCTCGTGGTGGAGCCAGCTGAGTGCCACTGCCGGAGCGCTTGGTAGCGCCGGGTTCGGCGCTGTTTGGATTCCTCCACCCTACAAAGGCGCAAGCGGTGTGAACGACGTGGGCTATGGAGTGTACGATCGCTACGACCTTGGCGAGTTCAAACAAAAAGGCACCATCAGAACGCGCTACGGCACGCGGGCAGAGCTCGAAGCCGCTATCGCGGCGTTTCATGCTGCAAACGTCCGCGTCTACGCAGACATCGTCATGAACCATATGCTCGGCGCTGATGCCACCGAGACCGTTTCGATCAATGGAAATAACGCGCAGGTTTGGTCACGCTTCGACTTTGCCGGCCGCGCAAACACCTACTCGGCCTTCGCGTGGAACAAGTCCCGTTTCAACGGCTGCGATACCAATGGATGGAAGCAGTGGTCACCGTGGGACTTTGCGCCCTATTATGGCGGCGACGCCTGGGACAATTTGCTTGGTTGCGAGATCCGCTATTCCGATGCCAGCGTTCGCGCTGAGCTCATCGCTTGGGGCAAGTGGATCACTGAGACACTACAGCTCGACGGTTATCGCCTCGACGCCACCAAACACATGTCCAACGCATTCGT
The DNA here is from genome assembly GCA_044359465.1 of Myxococcota bacterium. Taxonomy (GTDB): domain Bacteria; phylum Myxococcota; class JADLHZ01; order JADLHZ01; family JADLHZ01; genus JADLHZ01. The sequence goes on along the minus strand of JBIKMD010000096.1, from coordinate 7,826 downwards.
GAACGAATGGCTGGATCAAGTGAAGGGCGAGCGGTTCACGGTGAGCGAAGCGTGGCTCGGCAACTTGGACAATCTCAAGAACTACGCGAGCCTCACGCAGGGGAGGACGCATCTCTTCGATGTGCCGCTCCACTATTTGTTCTCGGACATGAGCGCGCAAAATGGCGGCTTCGACATGAAAAAGCTGCAAAACGCCGGCTTTACTGCGGCGTCACCCGCCTTGTCCGTTACCTTTGTCGACAACCACGACACTGTGCGCGAAGGCGGTCTGTACTCACCCGTCGAACGCTTCAAGCTGCTTGCCTACGCCTACATTCTGCTGCGCGAAGGCGGCGTTCCCAGCGTGTTTCTCCCCGACTATGAAACGAACAAAGAGGCGATCGAACAACTCATTGCGCTGCGCTACAGCCACGCCCGCGGTGCTGGTGTCGAGCTCTTGGCGAACAAGGACCTCTATGTCTACGCGCGGCTTGGCACAGAGACAGGTGGGCTCGTGCTATTGCTGAACGATGGACAAGACTTCGCTGGGAGCATCACTACTCCGTTCAAGGACGCCATACTCACAGACGCCGTCAGCGGTGCGAAGGTGACGACAGACGAGAATGGCAACGCGCTACTCGGCGTGAAGGCGGCAAGCCACGCCGTCTATTTGCTCGCGCGCTAACGCCCTACACAAGGTCGCCATCGTAGTAGGCGGTCTGATTGTACAATTCGATGCGTCGCTTGTCGTTCCCGTAGGCGCCGGTCCAAAGCGGAACAATCGCATCACTCCACGTTTGATCAGACAGGTAACGCGCGTTGTCAGCGAGCGAAAGCTCGTTCCAAATGTGCAGACCGCGGAAGTCGCCGCCAGACGTATTCGCGGCCCCTTGCGCGAGACGCGAGTCGATGCCCGCTACTTGGAGCAGGATCTGCTGAATGATGCATTGGTGCCGGCAAACACCACGTTTGATCTCGAGCAGTTTCTCGAGCGGAATGGTGCGCACGCCCCACACGCCTTCGGTCAGGTCATGGTACGCCTGCGACGCGGCATCGACCGAGCTGCCCTCTGCCGGGTAAGTCATGAGCGGAGACATGTATTCCTGCAGCGCGGCCACACAATCGCGTTGCGCTTTGGCGATCTGCGCAGGGCTCATGGAAAGCAAGCTGCCGTCTGTAGGCAGAAAGCGCGCGATGATCGGCCGGGCACCGTCAATGAAAGCCTTGAGCCCAGGCTGTGCATTGACGTTGATATTCACGTCGCCAAACTCGGAACCGTTCAGCTTGAAGTTGTGCGGGTTGTTGAGCTTTTCAATCGCCGCAAGCGTCATGCCAGCAGTGACCGTCGCTCCGTTTTTGTCTTTGTAGCTAATCGTGTAGCGACCCGCCGCATCGTAGCTCTCAATGGTTGCCTGCAGGATCTTGTGCTTCGTCGAGAACGGTTTTCCTTCGACGGTGCTCGTCGCGGAATCCGGGTCAACCTGCGAGATATCGATTGAGTCACCCACGGCGTACGGCGTTTGTAAGGGCCAAGCATTTGGCTTGATCGATGCTGGGACTTTGACATCGAAGGTGCCGTCGGCTTTCACGCTCGCCGTAAACATCACGTTGCTCACGGCCTTATTGTAGGGAGACACCCCGCCCGTCGAACCTTGGGTGAATTTCCCAACACCTCGAACATCGAACACGAACGCATCGTGCGCGCTAGAGCTAGCGGCCGCTTGTACGGTGATGACTTTGCCAGGATAGCGCTGTGCGAGGACGGAAATGGGTCCGCTTCCTTCGGCTGTTTGCTGCGCGATCACGTCGAGTAGCTCGGCCGCTTGCATGGCGCGTTGTCCAAGACGATCCGGCATCCACGCGTACTCGACCTTGGTCTTGTCGACAGCAGCGGCGATAGTTGTGCCCACCTTAGTGAAGAACTCGCCGAGCGAGACTGCCGACCCATTGATCGTGCAAAGCGGAACACTTCGGCCCTGCAAGATGAAGGTGGCCATGCGTGCGAGCTTGTTGAAGTCGAAGACTTTTGCGCTTGGCCAGTTCTGCACATAGGTCTGCATCAGCGCGTCGAGCTGGGTGGTGTCATCGATGCGATTGCCATTGTTTTGCGCAAGCACGCTCAGCGCGCCGCCAATGTTGGCCACGCTGAGCTCCGAGCGTAACTGCGTTTCCAAGATGGACCGGACGCGTGCCGCAACGGCCGGGGCTAGCGTCACACCATCATAGCTCGGTGGGGTTGCGGCAAGTGACGCAAGTCGCGGCGCGAGCTGCGCATTGATGGCGTCAACCGTCTCCTCTAGCTCACTCGTCAACTTGTACACGTCGATCATCTGATCGCTCGTGTCACCCTTGCGCTCAAAGGCACGAAGCGCTGCGCTTTGGAAGATTTCGAACGACGCGGGTGTGACTGCGCCAAACAGCGTGTTTGTCGTTTTGAGCGCTGCGACTAAGTCTAGAAGCGCGAATTCGTTCTTGATGCCTGGCAACAGTGTCAACACAACCTGTGCTTGTTCGGTGCTCAGCGGCACATCACCAAGCTTGGGCGTGGCGCTGGTCAGCTCCGGCGTCACGCGAGCAGCGAGCAAAGCGCTGCTGACCTTTGCCGCGTTGGCCACGGCTTGCTGGCCGAGCGAACCAAACACGAACACGAAATTGGTCTTGGAGTTGTCGACATATTTCTCTAGATCAACGAGCGCGGCCCGAGCTTCGGCATCCGAAAAGTCCCAAGCACCGTCGATCTGCCCGTAGTGACTCATCGCGCTGTTGAAGGCTGGGATGGCGGTCTCGTCTTTGCTGAACATCAGCCCAGTTAGGGACAGTTGGGTTTTCAAGCCGGCGCTAGCGCGGGAGCCATCGAACGCTTGCAACAAAGCCGTTGCCGAGCCGGGTAGTGTCCATGCGTCGCGCTTCTGTTTTTGCGAGGGAGAGACCGTCGCTGCACCGTCTACGGCACGTGCGATGAGCGCTTGCACGAGCGGCGCGTTTACCCGTTCATACAATGCAATGAGACGGTCGAGCTGCGCTGGCGTGAGCGTCCTTGGTGAGCCTGCAATCGCAGCGACTGCGGCGGCCACGGTATTGAGCGCACGAAATTTTCCAGGTGCATCGATGGCAACGGGCACTAGACCCTCAACCGTCTGGAGCATCGAATCGAGCAAACGTGTACGGCTCGCTGCAGGCAACGCGTCGAGCTGCGCGTTTTTGGCCAGGGCGTACATCGCGTCGATGGCGGCATCACTCGTGCCCATTGGCACGCGGTGCTCATCCACGAGCAAGCGCCCCTTCCCATCCACTGCCAGTGTCGCCCCAGTGAACGACTTCTGCGGCAACACATCGCCGGTTTGTGAGCTTTTGAGCGCGCTGAGCCAGTTCATGGATCCGTCTGGTTGCTGCGCTTTTGCCCGGTCGAGCGGGAGCGGCGCGACCTGATCCAAACGCCCCAAAAACCCATTGATTGTGGCCAGATCACTCGTGTCGAGCTCGGTGCCAACAGGGGCAACGACTGCAGAGCCCAGCTCTTCGACGATGGTGTTTACGTCGCCCGGTTGGGCTTGGTGAATGAGGTCGTCAGCTTCAGTGCTGGAGAGGACGCGGTCGGCGAGCGCGCTTTTGATGTCGATCGGCATGGCGCGGTTATCGGACGCACTGCGCCGGAGATGCTGTAAAACCGCTCAGTCACTGGAGGGCATTTGCCGGGGTGCCCGCGAGGAAACCGGCCCGCCGTTAGCTAAAGGAGGACGCGCTTAGTCAGATGTGACGAGCGTAAAGGAACTCGCAGCGTAGCCATGCACGCCAATGAACAAGATGCCATTGGACGCAGGCGTCACCGTGAGCGTTTCATTTCCGCTCGAAGTCCACGCACGTTGCAAGAAGGCGCTCGTGGTGGGTGCGCTATCGAGGCGAACGTAGAGATCGACGTCACTCGGCGCAGTGGTACGAATGACAATCTTTTTGCCCGCTTGCACGGCCACTTGGAAGACTTTCATTTCCGCGTTCGCCACTGAGCCAGACTCGTTCAAGTGTGTCGTCGCGGGAGGCGGCGCAATCGGACCCGTCGCGCCCTCTTCATAGACAATCTCAATCGCGACCGCAGCTTCGGTATACCCGAAGACACTGACGAATACCGGGCCACCGCCTGCGACTTCGCAGTTTTCCGCCGAGCCGTTTTGGTAGGGGCGGCAATCATACTGGGTCGCACTCGGGGCGCCGCCCTTGCGGACGTAGAGGTCGGCGTCGCCGCTGCCGCTGATCTTGGCGCTGAGCTTCTTGCCATCGCCAACCGCAAACGGGCCGTAATGTTTCCAGGTCCCTTTTGTCACGGTAAAGCTTTCTTTGACCGTTTTTTGACCCGCGGCGGGCGGGGCATTCGGATCGAGCAGCGACTTGTCGAGGAGTGACTTCACGTTCGCCCAAGTGATCTTACCGCCCGCTGAGGTGTTGCGGCCCATGCCGGTTGGCAGCCACAAGAAGTCTGGATGCGCGAGCTTGCTCTCGCCTGCCCACTCGCCACCAATGATCTTGCCTGCTGCATCGAGCTCGAGAACGTAATCGTAATGATCCGTGTGCGTGTAGCGATCGATCTGCCCACCCAAGTGACCATCGGTCTCGGATGACGACTCGCCAATGTAGTCCACCTCGGCTTTCACTTGGATCAACTTCACCGCCGACCCATTGAAGGCGTAGCTGGTAGGCACGGTGCCTCCCGCTGTCACGGTGACTTCAACGGTGGACGCGGCGTAACCCAGAATCGAAACGAACGCTTTGGTGGCGCCTGCAGGAACCACGAGATCACACGCTTCCGTGGAGCTATTGCCGGTGGACTTGCACGCGTTGGAGGAAGACGTGGGCGCGCTACCAAACTGAACGAAGAGATCACCATCGCCAGTGCCGCTCGTGCGCACCTTTAGATTCTGCCCCTCAGCAACGGTGACTTCTTGCGCAACCACCCATTGGCCTTGCGTTGCCGTGACGCTCTTTTTCGTGGTGACGCCTCCGATCGAGGTCACGCCAAGGAAACGGTTCGCTTCGAGCGCGTTCACTTCTTTTTGCTGCGTCACGCGGTAACCACGTAGTGGCTGGTTCCATACTTCTGCGTGCCAGGTGCGGTCGTAGACGAACGATTCTTTTCGTTTGCCCAGGTAGTTCGCGAGCAGCACGTGGAAGGTGCCAGCGTTACTGTCACGGCACGCACTTGACGCGCGACCGTTTTCGTCGAGCTTCGGCGCCTCGGTGTGTTCTTCGCAGCGTAGCGACACGAACTTCGAAGTGGCTTTGTCATAAGACAAGGTGACGAGCGCTTTGATGTCATTGACCTTGAAGGTCACACCATTGATGGTCACGGGATACTTGGGTTCCGGGTTCATGATCGACGCTGGCGCCCACGCGTGGCAGATGCCCCACCACGTGGGGATGCAGCGCCCTTTGTCTGCGCCAGGCTTCTTCGCGCACGACTCGCCGAGCTTGCTGTCGCACTCGCTGGTTTGTGCACATTCTTTGCGGCTCTTGTTGTTGTCGATGCCGTGATTGCTGCTGACGGCTTCTTCTACACCGAGCACGTTGAAGGCCGCGCCATACTTGGCTGGCGCTGATTGGCTGTCCTGTCCATCCCACTTGTGATTGATGCTGTCTTCATAGACGGGCCAGTAGCTCGACGCCCACGGGATGCGCGTCGCTTCGCCGGTGAGTGGCAAGTTCGCAAAGACGTAGTCGACAGTCGGATCAAAGGAGGCGGGAGAGTCCGAGCTCGACCACCTCTCCGCGTCTTCTTTGGTTTGGGTTTCATCGGTCTTGCCAGAGACATCTTGCACGGAAGGCGCCGCCGCAGGTGTTGCACAGGCGACGGTGAACAGGGTTGCGATTGCGAAACTGGAATAGCGGGCGATCATCTTCTTACCTTTTCCTCAGCCGCCCGCTTCTTTGTGAAAGGGCAGCAGTTGTTTGCCAACGGGCGTGACGTACTGCGTCAATCAATGGTCTTTGCCTAGGGCAAATGTCTCAATTTTGCTGAACAGTGACTCGTGAGCGGTACCTAAGTGCAGATGTGAGCAAGGTTTCAAATGCGTCTTGGCGACACCAGCGATACTGCGTGCTCCATGCGGATTCCCCTGTGTCTATTGCTAGTTGCCTGCGGTCCACAGCCGCCGGGCTCCTCTGAAACTGCCCCGCTCACTGGCACCCCAGAACAGGTGCCAGGGACCTTTTCTGCGCCAAGCGGGCGCGAACCAGCACAAGGCGAGCCACCTCCGGATCAACAAGAAGTGCCTGAAGAAGTGCCTGTCCCTGCAGATGGCACCTGGGAACGTCCGTTTGTGATCGGGGTCCCCGCCGATCTCTCGGGAGATACGACGAGCGCCGTGACAGACCGCGCAGACCGCTATGCGTGCGACTCAGAGAAAGACGAAAGTGGACCCGAGATTGTCTACCAGTGGACCGCATCCGCAAACGGCACGCTGAGCGCCACGCTCAATGATACGCCGGGAGACGCGGTCGACATTGACCTCATGTTGCTCTCCGCGGCCGATGAAAACGCCTGCATCCTTCGGCACAACATCCGGGTGAGCGCGCCAGTGCTCGCCGGGGAAACGTACTTTTTGGTGGCAGACACCTTCAGCAAGAATGGCAACGACATGGCGGGTGCTTTCACCTTGTCCGTCCGCTTCGCCGAAGCGAGTGAGGGCTGCGCGGCAGACATGGTGCGCATCAATGATTTTTGTATGGACCGCTACGAAGCGCCAAACCGCGCTGGTGCTAGGCCGTTCGTCATGTTCAATTTTAACGAAGCCAAGGCCTGGTGCGCAGCGCGGGCCAAACGGCTCTGCTTCGATGATGAATGGACCACGGCATGCGGCAACGGTTTTGCGTATCCCTACGGAGACACTTACGACGCTGCCAAGTGCAACACAGCCAAACCAACCGTGAGCTACAGCGAAGCGCTGATCGCCGCGTGGCCAGGAAGCGTCAACACAACCGATGTCGAAGACTTCGACGTGCTGCTCCAAAAAGCGCGAGCACTCTCCAAAACCTCAGCCGACCACATTGCTTCCATTTATCTTGCAGAACCATCCGGTTCGTTTCCTGCTTGTACGAACGGCTTTGGAGCACTCGACACGATGGGCAACGTAGAAGAGTGGACGGAGCGGCGCGACGGCGGCACGAACGGCAAGAACGGTAACTTGAAGGGACGCTTCTGGTCACAAGTGCGCAGGTGCGACGAAGACATCACCGCCCACTCGAACATGTTCCGGTATTACGAGATTGGATTCAGGTGTTGTTCCGATCTGTACTAAGCGCGTGGCGATAGACGCACGATCGGGTATGCTCCCGCAGGACCCATGAGGAGGAGCAGTGAGCGTCACCGTCACGGAAGAAGCTTGGGCGACCGTCGCCAAGTTCAGCGGCATCGTGACGGAACACGACGCGCAGCACCTCCGCGCCCAGATGCTCGCGCGGCCCAGCACCAAAACGCTGCCAGTGGTCTTCGATTTGCTCGATGCTGACGATTTCGAAGTCAAAGTGCGCGCCGTCTTCACCGACTTGCAAAAGCATTTGGCAACCAACAGAAGTCGTTCGGCCTACGTTTCGGATCGCCCGGTGTTTCGTGGGCTCGCGACGCGCATTGTCCATGATGCGGATGATCCCGGCGCACGCGCCGTTTCGACACATGCCGAGGCACAAAAGTGGCTTGCCTCACAGGAGTCCCGCGTCGCGACAGCGTTCAGCGGATTACAAACCATGCGCATCAAACTCGGAGGTGCGCGGTGAAGGCCAGGCTCAGCGTCATTGAACGCAGCCTACTCGCCGTCGGTTCTTTCTTTTTCGAGAAACAAAACGGCTACCGTGTTCCCTTC
>JBIKMD010000095.1:0-8596 GCA_044359465.1 Myxococcota bacterium | reverse complement strand
ACTGGCGGTGCAGGCAAATCGAGTCTCATTGATGAGCTCGTGCGTCGCTTCCTTCAGCAGGGCGACAAGACCATTGCCGTGCTGTCCGTCGACCCATCGAAGCGCAAGTCCGGCGGCGCCTTACTCGGCGATCGCATTAGAATGAACGCCATCGACAGCGCGCGCGTCTACATGCGTTCGCTAGCCACACGGCAATCGAATCTCGCGCTCTCCAAACACGTCGCAGAATCGATTGAGATTTGCCGCGCGGCAGATTTCGACATGATCATCGTTGAAACCTCCGGCATCGGCCAGTCGGACACAGAAATCACCGACCATGCGGACGTTTCGCTCTACATCATGACGGCGGAATACGGCGCGGCAACACAGCTCGAGAAGATCGACATGCTCGACTTTGCCGACGTGATTGCGATCAACAAGTTCGACAAACGTGGCTCGCTTGATGCGCTGCGCGATGTCCGCAAGCAGTGGAAACGCAATCACAACGCCTTTGATGTAAGTGACGAACAAGTTCCCGTGTACGGAACCATCGCATCGCAGTTCAACGACCCAGGCATGAACCGCCTGTACCGCGCAGTCGTCGACGTCGTGCAGAAGAAGACGGGTGTGACTTTGCCCATGCCCGAGGCACTCGGCGGCATGAGTGAGAAGCACTGGATCATTCCGCCCGAGCGCTCGCGTTATCTGGCAGAGATCGTAGAGACCTGCCGCGCTGCGGACACGAGCGTGAAACAGCAGGCCGCCATTGCACGTCGCATGTACCAACTGCGCGGTACCATCGATGCGCTGCGCGCAAACGTTGGAAAGAAGCGCATCGAGATCGTCGAGCCAAGCGGTGAGCAAGGTGTGGTGCAAGTCACGCAGCGCGTAGAGGGTGAGCCCGCGTATTTGGGTGATCTCGTTGAGCTCTACCGCGATCTCGAATCACGTTTGACGCCTGAGTCCAAACAACTGCTCGAAGAATGGCCTGCGACGAAAAAACGTTATGCCGCGGCGAAGTATCAATACCAAGTGCGCGACAAGACGGTGGAGCTAGATCTCTTCACTGAATCGCTGTCGCATTTGCGCATGCCCAAAGTGGCGCTCCCTAAGTATGAGGATTGGGGCGACTTGCTCACGTGGTTGCTCCGCGAAGCCCCACCCGGCCAATACCCCTTCACGGCCGGCGTGTTTCCGCTGAAACGCGAGAACGAAGATCCGGCGCGCATGTTCGCGGGTGAAGGCGGCGCCGAGCGCACCAACCGTCGTTTTCACTACGTCTCACGCGGCCTGCCTGCCAAACGCCTGTCCACTGCGTTCGATTCGGTGACCTTGTACGGAGAAGATCCTGATCACCGTCCTGACATCTACGGCAAGGTTGGTAACTCGGGCGTATCGATCGCCAACTTGGATGACGCAAAGAAGCTATACTCGGGCTTCGATCTCGCAGATCCCGCAACTTCGGTTTCAATGACGATCAACGGCCCAGCGCCCATCGTGCTCGGCTTCTTCTTGAACGCCGCAGTCGACCAAGCCTGCGAGAAGTGGATCAAGGCAAACAACAAGACAGACGAAGTCGAAGCCAAGATCAAAGACATCTTCAAACAACGCGGCGTTCCGCGGCCCACATACCAGGGCGAGATTCCACAAGGCAACAACGGGCTCGGGCTCATGCTGCTCGGTGTCTCTGGCGACGAAGTGCTCCCGGCAGAGGTTTACGAGAAGCTCGGGGCGCAAACGCTGTCCGCCGTGCGCGGGACGGTGCAGGCGGACATTCTCAAAGAAGATCAGGCGCAGAACACCTGCATCTTCTCCACGGAATTTGCGCTGCGCATGATGGGTGACATCCAGCAGTACTTCATCGACAAGAAGGTGCGAAATTTCTACTCGGTGTCGATCAGCGGCTACCACATTGCCGAAGCTGGGGCGAACCCGGTCTCGCAGCTCGCGTTCACGCTCGCTAACGGCTTCACCTTCGTCGAGTACTATCTGTCGCGCGGCATGCACATCGACGATTTTGCGCCGAACCTGTCGTTCTTTTTCTCGAACGGCATGGACCCCGAATACACCGTCATTGGCCGCGTTGCGCGTCGCATTTGGGCGCGCACCATGCGTGACAAATACGGCGGAAATGAACGCTCGCAAAAACTGAAGTACCACATTCAGACGTCGGGCCGCTCGCTGCATGCACAAGAAATCGCATTCAACGACATTCGTACGACGTTGCAGGCTCTGCTGGCGCTGCAGGACAACTGCAATTCGCTGCACACGAACGCCTATGACGAAGCGATCACCACACCAACGGAAGAAAGTGTGCGCCGCGCTTTGGCGATTCAGCTCGTCATCAATAAAGAGTTCGGCCTGTCGAAGAACGAGAACCCTGCGCAGGGCTCGTTCATCGTCGAAGAACTGACAGACCTCGTCGAAGACGCTGTGCTCAAAGAGTTCAACGCGATTTCCGAGCGCGGCGGCGTGCTTGGCGCCATGGAGCGCATGTACCAGCGCTCCAAGATCCAAGACGAATCGCTCTACTATGAAACCATGAAACATGACGGCACCTTGCCGCTCATTGGCGTCAACACCTTCCTCGATCCCAAAGGCTCACCCACCGTGCTGCCTATGGAAGTCATTCGCGCGACCAAAGAAGAGAAGGACTACTCCATCACCGCGCGTGATGCGTTCTGGAAGCGCCACGCAGATAAAGCGCCGGCCACTTTGGAAGCGGTCAAACGCGCGGCGCTCGACAACAAGAACGTGTTCGAAGCGTTGATGGAAGCCTGCAAGGTTTGCACCTTAGGCCAAATCTCCAAGGCCCTGTACCAAGTTGGTGGCCAGTACCGGCGGAACATGTGAACGCGACTTACGAAGATTGGCGCAAAAGCGTCGAAGCCGAGCTCAAGGGGAAGACCCTCGACGAAGCGTTGTTCGTGGAGCCTGTGGCGTTACCCCGCCCCACCACCACGCAAGCGTTACGCATCGTCATGCGCGGCGGAGGCCAAGCCGACTTAGACGCCGGAGCAGACGCGCTTTGGGATGAGCGTGAAGAAGCAATCTCCACCCTCGCCGAACACGAAGCAGGTGCCAGCGCCGCAACAGAAATTGCGTGTGCGCTGCTCAAAGGTCTTGACCAGCCGACGGCACTCATTCGCGTAGCCGTGGGCCGCGAGACCTTCACTGAGCTGTGCAAGCTGCGCGCACTGCGCATTTGTTGGCAAAAGCTGCACGTGCTCAAAAAAGTGAGCGCACCTATTCGGATTCACGCTGTCGCTTCTTCACTCACGCTGACGCAGCGCGATCCATGGGTGAACATGTTGCGCGTCACCACCCAGGCGTTTGCCGCCATGCTCGGCGGCGCCGACGATTTTACACCCATGCCCTTTGACGACTCGGCGCTTGCCCACCGTGTGGCCCGCAACACGGGTTTGATTCTGCGCGACGAGAGCATGCTCACGCAGGTGATGGATCCGGCTGGAGGCTCGTACTTCTTCGACGCACTCACCAACAAGCTGGCGCGAGAAGCGTGGAAGCTGTTTCAAGATCCCAGCAAGCTGGACATTGCGGCTGAGGCTCGTGAGCGCGCGGACCGTATCGCCAAACGCAAGCTGCCCATTCTTGGTGTGTCCGAGTTTGCGAATTTGGACGAGACGCTCCCTGCCAAACCAGGCGCACCACGTGGCGACGCGGCGCCCTTTGAAGCGCTGCGCCTACGCGCGGATGTTGTGAAGCCAGAAGTTCTGCTTTTGGACCTTGGCTCAAAGCCTCGGGTTGGTTTTGCCACGAGCTTTTTCACCGCGGGCGGCTTTCGGACGCGAGAGACAACGCAAGAAGAGAAGGCCACCATCGTCTGTTTGTGCGGCACGGATGAGCAGTATGCGGCGCAAGGAGCGGCCATTGCTGCGCGTCTCAAAGCGCTCGGCGTCTCGCGCGTGGTGCTCGCAGGCAAAGTCGCCACCGCTGGCGTCGACGAGCTGATTTTCCTGGGCAGCGACGCTGTCCAAACACTCGGAAAGCTGCTCGATGCTTACCAATAACTAATCATTGGCGCGTATTCGGCGGCAAATGGCGGCCTCCCCGTGGCGCAAACCGTACACGCGGGGATTGGCAAGCTCGATAACGCCTACAGCATGACGCCACCAAGCCTCAGCAGAATCGATGGAAATCCTTTTGGCGTCTCACTTTTTCCTACCGACCCCGGGGTAGCGCCAGTCAACGCGCCGGAGCCTGGAACGACGTCGGCCCTCCGTACGGAGGAAGACAGCTACGACTCAGACCGCCTCGGCATCAGCTTTTCGAGTCGGCTGATTGCAGATCCTGCAGGCGGCGCGACCATTCCGCCGGGCCCCGCTTTGTCACTCGCAGACGCGCGTGCGCTTTCCGATGCTCGGCTCAGCGCCATGAGCCCAGATGAACGCGCAGACGCCGTGACTTCTGTGTGCCGCAGCATCGCGCCTCTGCGCGCGAGCATTGCGAACCGCGCCACCAGCGTTGAAGCGCGCTCCGTTGCTGAACGCGATCTTCACGCGCTCATCCAGCAAGCCATTCGCATGCTGCGCAGCACGCTCGACGACCAAAGCCTCGAAGCAACGTTCGAGCGGATGATCTCCACGCGCGAGCTTGGTTTCGTGGTGGATCAAATTGGGCTCACAGAGCTCATCGCGCTGTGCAACTACGGAACCTACGGGCTCGATTTTAATGCCATCGCCGCGCGTTCTGACACCGTACGCGAACGCGGCATGACGCAGCGTGAACGTGAGTACACAGCACGCATTTTTGGCACCGGCATCGACTATGACGCTGTTCGTTTTCGCTTCACAACCGGCGTCATGACCTCCGGCGCGGAAGCACTCGTGCTCGGCAATACGGTGCATGTCGACCCATCAACCACCCGTTTCACCTTTCGCCCGGGCACCACGGAGCCAGATGACGCCGGGTTGTTCAATTGGTCGACTACAGTGCTCGCCCACGAGCTGACGCATGTTTGGCAGTATCAACACATCGGCTCGTCCTACGCGCTGCGCAGCCTGAGCCAGCAGGTGGAATCGATCATCAGAACCGGTGATCGCAACGGGCCCTACCGCTACGAGCTCAGCGAACACCGCAACTTCAGCGAGTTCGGCATCGAGCAACAGGCGATGATCGTAGAAGACTACGACACTTTATTGAGGCGCGTCGAAGCAGGTGAGCTCCCACGAACGGCGCTGCGCCAATACCAACCCTTCATTGACCAGCTCCGCGCAGCAGGCCCGGGCAGTGCGCAGCCCATGCTGTCTCCAGAACAACTGGCGCAGCTCCCGCCCGATTCGCCCTTTCGCAACCTGAGTGGCGCAGACGGCGTGACGCAGGGCGTCGCCGCGATGTTTCCGGGGCTTGCGCGCCGCATTGGCAGCGAAGCCTTCGCAGACATGCTGCACGGCAGCGCCACTGGCGCCCTCCTTGTAGCCGCAGTCGCCGCGTTGTCGTACCAACGCGGAAGCGTCGTGCTCGAAGAGTTTGGCGTGCCCAATACAATCCGGCTCGGAACGGGCCGCGCGGGTCTCTCGCTTGGTGTCCGCTATGACGCGCGCTTCACCAATGCTGCAGGCGTCGTTGGCTTTGATGCCCGCGGCCGCCTTGGCTCAGCGTTGATCAATGGAGATGTGCAAGCGACTATCAACGCTCGTGGCATTGAGCGTGCGACGGCGCGTCTCAGCGCACGCACGGATGATCTGAGTCTAGACGTGGGTGCGCGCTACGACCGTACGGGTGTGTTTGCTGGCTACCGCCTGTTCACACGCCGTTTCTGGTCAGACGGAAACATCACGTGGTCGCCCGCGCTCAGCTTGCAGAACTTCGCACTGCGCGCGGGCTATCGAGACAGTCATTTCTCTGCATCCGCAGCCGCCGTGGGCGACACCCAGGGCCTGCAAGATCTGCGTTTGTCTGCAAGTGCGAACGTCGGTCCAGCGTCAGTGTTCGGCAATGTCCACCTAGGTCGCGACGGCGTGTTCACTGACGCAAGCGTTGCGGGTGCGCTCTCACTACGACGCGACTTGGACCTCGATGGAGCCGCAGCCTTTGGCACCGAGGGTTTGCGGAGCGTCCGCGGCGGCATCATCTATCGACCGGGCGAAGACTCCTCGCTGCGACTCAACATCGGCTACATGCCAAGCAGCGATGAGCGATCACTAGATTTCCTCGCTACGAGTGGCACCTTCAGCGGCTTCGCGCGTGCCGTGACTGGCCCTCAAGGCGACAGCCTGACGCTTGGTCTTTCCGGCCGTTTTTGAACCACCACGAAAAAGCTGCTAACGCGCGGCGCGCATGGTGATTCCTGATTTCGATGATGTAGTGCTTCCAGCTGCCGCCGCGCCGCAGGGCAATGTTTGGGAAACGGCTGAGGGCATCGCGGTGCAGCCGCAGTACACTGCCGCCGAGTTGCCGCATCTAGGCAGCCTCCCCGGCTTTGCCCCTTTCGTGCGCGGTCCCTATCCGACCATGTACGTGCAAAAGCCGTGGACCATCCGCCAATACGCGGGGTTCTCAACCGCAGAGGCGTCTAACGCGTTCTACCGGCGCAACCTTGCGGCGGGGCAAATGGGGCTATCGATCGCGTTCGACCTTGCCACCCATAGAGGTTACGACAGCGACCATCCGCGCGTGACTGGCGACGTAGGCATGGCCGGTGTCGCCATCGATTCCATTCTCGATATGCGTTTGCTCTTCGACGGCATCCCACTCGACAAGATGAGTGTGTCGATGACGATGAATGGCGCGGTGCTTCCCATCCTCGCGCTTTATGTGGTGGCCGCAGAGGAACAGGGCGTCGCGCCTGAGCAACTTTCCGGCACCATTCAGAACGATATTCTCAAAGAGTTCATGGTGCGGAACACCTATATTTATCCGCCCGCACCCTCGATGAAGATCATCGCGGACATCTTCTCGTACACAGCCAAGCGGATGCCCAAGTTCAATTCGATCTCCATCTCTGGCTATCACATGCAAGAAGCTGGAGCGACCGCAGACCTAGAGCTCGGCTACACCATTGCTGACGGCATCGAATACGTTCGCACGGGGATCGCTTCAGGCATGAGCGTGGATGCGTTTGCACCGCGCCTCTCTTTCTTCTTTGCCATCGGCATGAACTTCTTCATGGAAGTAGCCAAGCTTCGTGCCGCGCGCCTCGTGTGGGCGGAAGAGATGGCCAAGTTTAATCCGAAAAGCCAAAAGAGCCTGGCCCTGCGCACGCATTGCCAAACGTCCGGTTGGTCACTCACGGCGCAAGACGTTTACAATAACGTCATCCGAACCGCGATTGAAGCCATGGCCGCGACGCAAGGCCACACGCAGAGTTTGCACACCAATTCGCTCGATGAAGCGCTCGCATTGCCGACGGATTTTTCTGCGCGCATTGCACGCAACACGCAGCTTCAACTGCAGCTCGAGTCTGGAACCACCCGGCCTGTCGATCCTTGGGGCGGCAGCTACTACGTAGAAAAGCTCACGCACGATCTGGCGGCAAGAGCTCGCGCGCACATCGCAGAGATCGAGGCGCTTGGTGGCATGGTGAAAGCCATTGAAGCGGGCGTTCCCAAATTGCGCATCGAAGAAGCCGCCGCACGCACCCAAGCACGCATCGATTCTGGACGTCAGCCGATCATCGGCGTGAACCGCTTCAAGCCCACACACAAAGAAACCATTCCCGTGCTCAAAGTGGACAACGCGAGCGTTCGCAAAACGCAGATTGAACGCTTGGAGCAACTACGCCGCGAGCGTGATCCCCAAAAGACACAGGTCACACTGGACGCGCTGACAGCTTGCGCAGAAGGCCGAGGCGGCAACTTGCTAGAGCTCGCCATCGATGCAGCGCGGGCCCGTGCGACCGTTGGCGAAATGTCGCTCGCACTCGAAAAAGTGTGGGGGCGTCATCAAGCGGAGATTCGTTCGATTTCCGGTATATATGCTGGAGAAGTGGGCGATTCTTCCGAAGCAGTGACGACGACGCGCAAGCGCACCGCCGCGTTCATGGAACGCGAAGGCCGCCGTCCGCGCATTCTAGTGGCCAAGATGGGTCAAGACGGACATGACCGTGGTCAAAAAGTCATCGCCACGGCGTTTGCGGACCTTGGTTTTGACGTGGACATTGGACCGCTGTTTCAAACGCCAGAAGAGACAGCACGCGCCGCCGTCGAGAACGACGTGCACGTAGTGGGTGCAAGCTCGCTCGCTGCTGGTCACCTGACGCTCGTGCCAGCGCTGCGTGCCGCACTCGCTGCGCTTGGGCGCCCAGATATTTTGATCGTCGTTGGCGGCGTCATTCCGCCTGATGATTATGAAGCACTGCGCAACGCGGGCGCGGCTGAAATCTTTGGTCCTGGCACCGTGATTGCGGAAGCGGCGGGCGCACTGCTCGATCGTTTGGACGCGCAGACGTGACGCGTCGCCGCCTGTCGTTAGAGGAGTATGAGAGCGGCGTGCGCTCGCGCAACCGCACGTCGCTCGCGCAGGCCATCACGCTTATCGAGAGCCGCGATGCTGCGGATGCGGCCCTCGCGCAAGCGCTGCTGACGCGGTTGATGCCACTCACAGGAAACGCTCGGCGCGTCGGCATCACCGGCGTTCCTGGCGCAGGTAAGAGCAC
>JBIKMD010000094.1:0-8625 GCA_044359465.1 Myxococcota bacterium | reverse complement strand
GAGCGCATAAGTGACGCTCGGGATGAAAACGCGCGTCGCTACCACTCCGTCTTCCACCTCACTGACGCGGGTTTCCCCCCAGGGCGCAATTTCATCAGTAGTCGCTACGCCGATGCCTCCATGCACCACCATAGCGCGGGTCCGCCCTAGCTCGAGCAGCACTTGCGCGATTGGCTCGACCCACTTTTGATCGAAGACGCCCATCACCTGCCGCCTCACGCCAGCGGGATTCACCAGCGGGCCGAGCAAATTGAAGATGGTGCGATGGCCAAGACGTTTACGCAGCGGCGCCACACGCGCAAAACCAGGGTGGTGCGCTGGGGCAAACAAGAACGCGAAGCGCTTTTGCGCAAGCAGCGCCGTCGCATGTTCCGGAGCGAGGGAAAAACCCAACGCTTCGAGCACGTCAGCGCTGCCGGATTTTGAGCTAGCTGCGCGGTTGCCGTGTTTGACGACCGTCGCACCCCACGCCGCAGCCGCAAGCGCCACTGCCGTCGAAACATTGAAGGTATTGCAGCCGTCGCCACCGGTGCCGCAGGTATCTATGGCATTCGCTAATCCAGCAGATTTAAACGGAACAAGAAGCGATGCAGCAGCCCGCGCAGCACCCACGATTTCCGCAACGGTTTCACCGCGTTCGTGTAGCGCGACGAGCAACTGCTTCGTGTCCTCTTCGCTGGTGCGACCTTCGAGCACAGAGCGAAAAGCCTGCTCGGCTTCTTGCTCATTCACTTCGCGGCCTCCTTGGTTCGCTGCACAAAGTTCGCAAGGAGCTTCACACCGTCCGGCGTCGCGATGGATTCAGGATGAAACTGAACGCCAAAGACCGAAAACGCTTCGTGCTGCAAAGCCATGATCAGCCCATCTTCACTGTGCGCCGTTGCGCGCAGCGCCGTCGGTAGCGACTCCCGCTCCACGATCAATGAGTGATACCGCGTCACACGCATAGGCGACGGTACACCACTAAACAAAGGGCTCCCGTCATGGCTGATCGTAGACACCTTGCCGTGCATAGGAAGCGGCGCGCGTTTGACGACGCCTCCGAACGCGGCGCCAATGGCTTGGTGCCCAAGACACACGCCCAAGATAGGAATCGTGCTCGCAAAACGCTGAATCGCCGCCACGGACACACCGGCTTCACTCGGCGTACAGGGCCCTGGTGAGATCACGATGCCTGCTGGTCCAAGCGCGGCTATTTCGTCAGTGGTGATACGATCGTTCTCAATGACCTTCACCGTTTGGCCAAGTGTCCAAAACGCTTGCACCAGGTTCCAAGTGAACGAATCGTAATTGTCGATGAGGAGCAACATCAGCCGCTCACCTTGGTATTGATGCTCGCGAGCGGCGAGGCAGCCTTCTTCAAACACTCCTGGTTTTCGGCTTCGGGATCCGAATCGAACACGATGCCGGCACCTGCTTGTATGGTCCCCTCGCCCTTCGCGTTGCGCCACACCGTACGAATGGCGATCGCAAAATCGCAGCTTCGCTTGGAACCAAAATAACCGACCGCACCGCCGTAAAGCCCTCGCGGGGTTCCTTCGAGCTCGCTGATGATTTCCATCGCTCGCTTTTTAGGCGCGCCACTGAGCGTACCAGCCGGGAAAACCGAGGCGAAGGCGTCGAGTGCACTTTTGTCTTTGGCGAGCTTGCCAGACACTTCCGACACGATGTGCATCACGTGCGAATAACGTTCAACCACCATCATGGGTTCAACACGCACGCTGCCGGGCTCACTCACGCGGCCCACGTCGTTTCGGCCAAGATCCACGAGCATCAGATGCTCGGCACGCTCTTTGGGATCAGCAAGAAGCTCCGCCTCGAGCGCGCGGTCCTCTGTGTCGTTGGCACCACGCCGCCGCGTACCGGCTATGGGGCGTACACGAATGGTTTCATCTTCCACACGCACCAGCGTTTCCGGTGATGCACCGGCGGCCTCCACGTTGGGCGTGCGCATGTAGAACAAGTACGGACTGGGATTCTGCTGCCGCAGTGCACGATAAGCGTCGAACAGGCTCCCGGCGGGGTCCACACGAAACTTCTGACTCAGCACGATTTGAAACGCGTCGCCCGCAGCAATGTACGCTTTGGCTTTGAGCACACGTGACCGGTAATCCTCGGATGAAAACTGGCGGGTGGCAGTAGATCCTTTTGCCTCTCGCGCCCGCGCATGCACTCTTGGAGCGTCGAGACGAGCAAGCAATGCAGCCTCACTGGCCGCGTCCACCGTGTGCACCTCAATGGTGTGTTTGTGATGATCGTAAAGAACCACTGATTGAGGACGGAAGAACTCGCAGAGGGCCGCGCCTTCCTCTCGTACACCGCGTACTGGCATGAACGCCTGCGCGGCCTCGTAACCAAACCAGCCAAAAATCCCTTCGAGTAGCGAACCCGCACGATCCGGTACCGGTAGTTTTTCGAGCAGTGCCCGCGCTGCTTCTACGTCATGCGCAACGTAGCGTTCACGCGCGCCAATGACGATCAAACTTCGGCGTGCCCAACGTTCGCCGCCCTCTACACTTTCGAACAATGCGGCGTGGTCGGCGTCAGCCGCCAGCGTGAGGAACAACGAGACGGGGGTTTCTGTGTCAGCCAGAAGCGTCGTGACGCGCACACAATGACTGTAGCGTTACTTCCACTTACGTTCGAGCATGGTTTCTTTGCCGTCAGTGATGCGGACCTGGGTGGTCTCGGACTTGTTCAGCTCGGCATTCCATAGCTTGACCGTGTAGGTGCCGACGGGAAGCTCCACAGGGGCAATCGGTGTCTCCGCGCTCCAGGTGCCAATTTGTACATTGCCAAAAGGTTGAATGTTCACGCGCAGGTATCCGGACCCAGAGGAAAAATCGAGGCGCGTGGTCTCACCCGCAGCGACATCGACCGTGCGCGTCTCGCTCCAGCCGCTGAGCTGGTGCACGGCGCGAATGGTGTGGCGGCCAGCCGGCAAAGTTTTTTGCAAAGGCGCGGTGCCGAGTAAAGTTTTCCCCTCAAAGATCCGCAGAGGCACACGTGACTTCACCGTGAGCGTACCGGGTGCCTTCGCCTGTTGTTTTGCTTGCTCAGTTTTGACCACTACTTTGGGCGGCGGGTCCTTCTTCTCTTCTACTTTCAGGGGCTCGGGTTTCTCATCCGGCTCTGGTGTTGCCGGCGGCACCACCGCGCTAGGTTTCAGGTCCAGCTCAACCGTATTTTTAGCACCTGCCACGACGTGAAGCTGGGTTTCCGCGGGCTCGTACCCATCGAGCTGGTACTTCACGTGGTGAAAACCGAGGGCAATAGTGCGGGACAGCTCCAGCGGCGTCCGGCCGTCGGTCAGCGGAATGCCATCCAGATAGATAGTGGCGCCAGGTGGGCGGCTATTGAACACAATCGGCCCGCTACGTTCGCCATCATCGAACACGCCGGCCAGCACGAGTGCGAATAACAGTACCAGCAACACCGAGCCACCAATGGCGAAGCCAATCGCCATCTTGCGATCCGCGGGGGGCGCCTCAGAGCGCGCAGACACCTCGGTCTGAGACATCACCGTTTGTGGCATGTCGACCATTGGCTCGAAGGGTTTCATCCGAGTCAGCGCATCGGTAGCAGCAGACATCTCGACGACGTCGCCCTGCTGGCGCATGTCGCGGTGGGTATCGCGGGTTTTTGGATTTGAAGGATTGGACCAGCTGCTCGCCTCGGAGCCGCTCTTACTCTTGCTTCCGCTTTTGCTGCCCGACTTTTCGAATCCAGGATCAAAGACGCTGCGTTCCTGCTCCGAATCCGGTGTGCTGCGTGAGCTCGACCCGCGATCGTTCTTGGTCACTTGCGAGCGCTCGCGTTCTTCGCCGTCTTCTTCTTCTAGGAACTTGGTGCCTCCGGCCGCACGCCGTTCATCGCGTTGCTGCGCCGCTCGGCGATCGTCTGTGTGCTCCTCTTCCCACATGCCGTGACCAACGAGCAGCTCTTCGGCAAGCTTGTCGGCGAAGAGGTCTTGCATATAACCCGCGACATCACGGGCCGTGAGCGCTTTGCTTACGCTCTGCGAATACTCATCGAGGTCGCGTGCGAAGTCACCAGCGGCTTGGTAACGCCGCGCCGGATTCTTCGACAGGGCCTTCATCACAATCTTTTCGAGCTCAGCCGGGTAACCGGGATCGAGCTTGGACGGCGGTGTGACCTCACAAGCAATGACCGCGTGCAGCGTCTCTAGCTCGTTCTCGCGTTTGAACAGACGCACGCCGCAAGTGATCTCGTAGAGCACCACGGCCAGCGCGAAGATGTCCGTGCGCGAGTCAATCTTCATGCCCTGCGCTTGTTCAGGCGACATGTAAGAGTACTTGCCCTTGAGAACACCACTGCGAGTCTGCGCCATTTTGTTCGCGGCCTTGGCAACGCCAAAGTCGACGATCTTGATGTGGCCGTCATAGGTGACGAGCAGATTTTGCGGCGAAATGTCGCGGTGAACGAGGCCGAGCGCCTGTCCGTTGATGTCTACTTTGCGGTGCGCGTAGTCGAGTCCAGCCGCAGCTTGGCCGATGATGTGCGACGCGTATTCAAAGGGAATCCGCGCCGAACGCTGCACCTCTTGGTTGTAGATTTTACGGATGTCTTCGCCGTGAATGTACTCCATGGCGATGTAGTACGAATCTTGGTGGCGACCTTGGCCTTCGGTAGGCAGGCGGCCGAGGTCGTAGATCTGCACCACGTTCGGATGGTTGAGCTGCGCGGCGATGCGCGCCTCATCCAGGAACATGGTGATGAACTCTTTGTTCTCAGCGAGGTGCGGCAAGATCCGCTTGATGACGAGCATGCGCTCGAAGCCGGAGATGCCCGTCTGCTTGGCGAGAAAGATCTCGGCCATCCCGCCTGCCGCAATCTTGCGCAGCAGCTCGTACTGTCCAAAACGCTGGAGGCTCGGGTTGCTACCGGAGCTCGAGCGCGATTTTTCTGAGCTCTCGTTCAAAGGACCGCCCTATCGCCTTTTCTTTTTCTTCTTCACGGCTGAAGTCTTCTTTTTCGGTTTCGACGCGGGGCGAGATTTGTTGCGTAAGGTAGCGACTTTTTTCGCTTTTTTCTTTTTTGCCGGCGCTTTTCTGGGCGCGCCCCGCGAGCTTTGAGGCCGCACGGCTTGTTTGGGCGCGGACTCGGGCGCGACCTTTGGTGCCTGCTTAGGCACTTCGGTCCGCACCTCGGGCATCGCCATTTGGTCCATACGGGAGAGCGCCTGAACAGGAGGCTTCACCTGCTGCAATGTCTCGTGCACCTTTGCCTCAACGAACACATCCAGCAGGTCCTTATCGACCTTTTGCTGCTTGGCCTCGTCATACAAAATGTCGACCGCTTTTTCGTGTGGCAAGGCCTTCTTGTAAGGGCGATCGCTTGCGGTGAGGGCGTCGTAAATATCCGAGATGGTCATCATGCGCGACTGCACAGGGATGGAACCGCCCGGGAGCTTTAGCGGATAACCACCACCGTCGAGCTTTTCATGATGCGCATAGGCGATCTCTGGCACGCGGCGCAGCTCCCGCGTCCATGGGATCTGGACTAGAAACTTATAGGTATGCACCACGTGGGACTCGATTTCTCCACGCTCGGCCATGGTTAATGAACCACGGCGCACACTCAAGAACTCCAGTTCCTGATCGCCCAGGTACGGGTGCGTCTCGTTGTTCGAGTTAGTGTACAGGCGCTTTTTTATCTCGTGCAGGCGTTCAAAGCCGCCCTCTGCGAGCACCGTTGGCTTGTTGCACTCGTTGATGAACTTCAGCATGTCATCGGCTTCGGCAAGGAAGGCGCTCACCTCTTTGTCGACGACGGAAATCTCGTCTGCGTGCGCTTCTGCCCCATGCTCACAGGCAAGACAGAATTTTTTCTTCCAAGCCTCCGCCTGCGCAGTGCGTTTGATGACCTCGAAGCGTTGTTTGATCAGCTCGTGCTCGAGCGGGAACAGTTTGTTGGCTTTGACCAAAATATGTTCGCGCACGCCGACCTTGCCAAAGTCGTGCAAGAGCGACGCGTAACGAATCTCTTTGCGCTCGGCCGCCGAGAAACGCAGGTCTTTATAGGCAGCAATGCCGGCGCGCTCTAGCGAATCAGCAATGCCCAAAGTGAGCACGGCCACACGTTCGCTGTGACCACTCGTCGTCGGATCGCGGGATTCAATGGCGTACACACTGGCTTTCACAAAACCTTCAAAGAGCGAATCGATCTCGTCGTTGAGCAGTGCATTCTCGATCGTCGCAGACGCCTGCGCGCCTAGCGCCAGCAGCATGCCCTGGTCTTCATCAGAGAAACACTCGTCATCGGTCTTCTTGTTGATCGCCTGAATGACGCCAGTGACGCGGCCGTCGCGGTTGAGCATTGGCACGCAAAGCATGGCCTTCGTGCGGTAACCCGTCTTTTTGTCCCAGGTTCGATCGAAGCGAGGATCGTCGTAAACGTCTGCGAGGTTCACCTTCTCACCGGTCTGAGCCACGTAACCAGCGATCCCCACACCAATGGGAATCCGAATCTCGCGAATCTCGAGTCCTTGTGCGATCTTGCTCCACAGCTCGCCACGTTCGTGGTCGATGATGAACAGCGAGCAGCGATCGGCTTCCACCACGTCGCGCACTTCCCGCAAGATCAAGCTGAGCAATTGGTTGAAGTCACGCTCGGCGGCCATCGCCGTCGCTACGTCGAGGAGCGAGCTGAGCTTTTCCACCCGCCGCTGGAGTGTCTGCACCTGTGCGCTACTGTCGAGCATCGCTAGCAGGTGTAACCGATCGTGGGCGCGTGTTCAGGGAAATCGGCTGTCTGCTGTAGGCAGCTCCGTCAGCACTAGCGTGAGAGAAATCTAGAGGCTCTTGAGGAGCGCAAGAAACGCCTCTTTCTCATTCGCGTCCACCGCACCTGAACGAAAACAGCGCAGTTTTCCGTCGCGGTCGACCAGCGCTTGGCCAGGCAAATTAGGCGTTTCCAAAAATCCGAGTGGCTTCAAGAAAGCCGTGCGCCCTTTGCCTGGCTCGAGCCAGGTTGACGTGACCAAGGGCGGCCGCTTTTTGACATCGTCAACGCCAAGCTTACTCGCGCCTTGTCGCCATTCGCGTTCGTCGTCATCCAGCGACACCAGCACCATGGCGAAGTGACCTTCACGAGACCACTCCATCAGCTCGGGGATCTCCGCGACACACGGTTTGCACCAGGCAGCCCACAGATTGACCCAGAGCGGCCCGCTACCCGTTTTCCACTTGGAGCTTGGAAGCGCGATCTTGGGAGCGTCCTTTGCCGTGAACTCGCGATCACACAACTTCTGCGGTGCGGAGGGCTGCGGCTCCACGTGCGTCTTCGTCACGACAGGTACGCTAGACGGGGCGGCGACTGGCGCCTGCGCCTCTACCGCTTGCACGCGCTCCATAGCGGGCGGTGCCTCGGTAGTACACGCCTGAGTAGCGCCCACAACAAGCAGCGCACGCATCACCACGCGGTGCATTCCCCGCATCACAGTTGGCAATCCACCCAAGAGACGAACGCGCTGCGATTGATGTCCGCTTGGCCGCAGGCCGTCGCGCTACCAGCATGTTCCCATTTGCAGTACTCGTCGGACAACTGCGCGTATTCCTCACCAAGCCAGAGCAGGCCCACTTTCTGTTCGAGCTCTGGGTCGTTGAACTTCTTCTGCAGGTGAAAAAGCACGGAATTGGCGCGTTTGTGCGACAATGCCTGATTCGCCTCCGTGCCGCCTTCGGGCGAAGCGCGAGCGACCACGAGAAACACGGACGCACCACGCGTATCCATCCATTTTTTCTCGAGCATCGCGAGCGCCTCATCAGTGAGCTCTTCTTTGCCCTGACCAAAGGTCAGAATGCCGGCGCGATCGGCCAGCGGGTTGAACAAGGACACGAAGTCTTTGTCCGAGATGGCCGCCACTTGCTTGAGGTTGCCAGGCGTGCACCCGCGGCGAGAGTTCGCCGTTAGCAACCCGCAGCTATCGAGCACCCGGCGCAGCACCGTCTTGAAACCCTCGGTGCAAAAACCCAGATCACTGGCCGCCGCGACTGCCGGTGGCTTCTTTTTTTCAACCGGCGCTTCAAGACGCGTTTTAGCGCTCTGCACGCTGATCCCAACAACCATGAGCACGACCACCGCGCCAACACCAAGCATGAGCGCATGCGCAGACCAATTCATGGGCGCAAAACGGGAGCTACTCACCTCACTTTTCTCAACGGGTTCACGCTCACCCATGTTCGTTTCGTCATCGAAGTCTTCGTCTAGTCGCTTGCTCATTTCACGCCTCCGCCCGCTTTTTTGCTGCTCGACAGCACACTCATTGCGTAATTCAACCCAAGGTCACTGTCTTCGTCGCACAAGCGGCGCTCTTGCACGTAAAGCTGCGGCGTCACGATGGGCATGCTGTTCTGCATGGCGTAGCGCAACATGTTATTGAGACGCGTTTTGGTTTCTTGTGCGTCGATGCAGCTCGCCACCTTGGGGAATTTCATCACCACTTCTCGCCGCACGGAGTCCGGCTCCTTGGTCGCGGTGATACGGAAATCTTCCTGGTTCTCCATGATGAAACGCATCATCGGCTTGTAGTCGTTACCGGCGCAGATGAGCGCTCGGCTGAGCATACAAGCGCCAGGATGCAGCGATTGTTTGAGCATCCAG
>JBIKMD010000141.1:0-7725 GCA_044359465.1 Myxococcota bacterium | reverse complement strand
ACAACCGTTCAACCGATTTCTACTTCGCGCAAGATGCCTCACGCGTTTTGAAAACGGCGTATTTAGAAAACCTCGCCATCGTTACGCCGCATCCGCGCGCGCATGCGCTGTACGCCAACAAGGCCAACCTCGTGCGTTTGTCAGATCCACTCTGGCTCTCTGCGCTTCCAGTGAGCGAGGCCACCCGGCAGGCGGTGCTAGAGGTCGTGCCCAGAACCATGCGCGTATACAGAGATGACGCTGAAAAGCTGTGGGCCGAACGCAAGACGCTCTTTTTCAAACCGGAGCACGGCTTTGGCAGCAAAGCGACGTACCGCGGCGACAAGCTAACCAAAGCGACCTTTGAATCGATTCTCGACGGGGCCTACGTCGCGCAAGCCTTGGTCCCACCAAGCACGCGCACCATTCGCATTGGAGACGAAGAACGCCCGCTCAAGCTCGACATTCGCGCCTACGTTTATGACGCGAGCGTGCAGCTCTTTGCCGCGCGCTTGTATCAAGGACAAACCACCAACTTCCGTACTCAAGGCGGCGGTTTTGCCCCCGTGTACTCGTCAGCGTCAGCTGTAGAAGCAAGCGCCCCTTGCTGCGCGAACGCGAGCTGCGAGCATTCGCCGAGCTGACAACCAGCACATTCGTTTTCAAGCTCAGCGCTTCTTCGAGAAGAGCAAAGACAAGGTCGTACGCAGCGGCGGGTCCGCAGCGATCACGCGTGTGATGTCCGCATCTGCGCTAGTGCGAAAAATGGACACGTCGTCACCATCGACTTCCACGTCAGGAATGAGGCCATCTGTTTGAATGGCTTTCCCGTTTGGCGTTGAGAACAAACCAACCGTAAACTTGATGCCGTAGCCATTAGGGAGCACCTCCACACTTTGCAGCGTGCCTTTTCCAAAAGTCCGTTTGCCGATCACCGTCGCGCCGCGCGCATCACGTAGCGCCGCAGCAAAGAGCTCCGCACCAGACGCCGTTTCTTTGCCGACGAGCACGCTAATGGGAACACTTGCAAGCTTGGGAGCCCCCTTCGACACACGTGCGGTCTCGCCGCTGCGCATTTGCACACGTACGATGGTTTGCCCTGCGGTAACGAAGCGTTCGCTCACGGTGATCGCATCTTCGAAACTACCGCCGTGATTTTCACGCAGGTCCACGACGATCGCGTTCACCTTGGCGCTTTCGAACTCGGCGATCGCTCTGTCCACTAGCCCTGGCGTCTTTTCAGTGAAGCTGCGCACGCGAATGAGCCCAGCTTTACCGTCGGCAAACGGCAAAGTCCGCCACGTGACGGCATCGAAGGTCACGGCCGCGCGTTTCATCGTGAACGGCATCAGCTTGTCACCACGAAGCGCCGTGATTCTGACGGACTCACCGGCTTTGCCGCGAATGTCAGCAACGAGCGTTTCTATGGTGAGCCCTTTGTAGAGCCGACCATTCACTGACACAATGAGATCACCGCGCTGCACCCCGGCTTTGTCCGCCGCCGTGCCGGGCAGCACGCTTGTGACCTCGCCGTAACCTGATTCTTCGGAGAAGCTGAGCGCAATCCCCACGCCGACGATCTCCCCTTTCAAAGACGCTTGCAGCTCTTTGACCTCGGACGGCGCGAGCAAGGTGTTCCACTTCCGCAGTGCTGGATCCACGTACTGCATGAGCCCTAGCGTAGCGGCTCGGTAGAGCTCGTCTTCCGTGAGACCTTTACGATAGTAAGCGTCGAGCAATTGCTTCTTCGCATCATTGAATGCGGCTTCGCCTTTGCTAAAACCATCCTTGCTCATGACCGCCGGTGGCGTTTCGTCTTCTTCGTCATGCTCCGGTTTTGCATAGGCACGACTCACCATGAGCGGTGAAATGAGACACAGCACAAGTAGCGCTTTCATGTTGAACTCCTCAGTAATAATCGAGTGACTCGGGCGCAGGATCCGCGCTGTCTGTCAGCAAGGTCTTCCGCGCTGGGTCTGTTTCAGTCTTCAGCCATGTTCCACTTTGGCCAATGACAATCAGCAAGGCTGCAGCGGCAAACACCAGGACCGCGCGGTACCTTGGCACGGGACGCGCCCACCAAGCCTTCACGCTCGCCGCGAGGGATGGCTCGACCGCCTTGGCTACGCGCGCGCGTAGTTGGTCTCGCACCGCCGGGCTGGGCCTTTCGCCGCGTGCGCCGGCTTCTATCTCGCGTTTGACTCGCAAAAACGCAGCCAAACAGTCTCGGCAGTCGAGCAGATGTGCGTCCACATCACTCGCGCTTTCGCTTGCTCCCAGATGATACGCGAGCAACTCGGCTCGTATTAGGTTGCAGTCCATGGCTGTAAAGCCTCCTTCAATTGGACGATCAACTGATGAAAACGCGACTTCAGCGTACCGAGTGGAAGCTCCAGGACCGCGGCCATCTCTTCGTAGCTCAGCCCCGCCGTGCGCAGCCGGTAGAGCTCAGACAAACCCTCGGGAAGCTTGGCCACTGCGTGCTGCAACGCGGCGTCTCGCTGAAGGCCGTCGATGACCTCTGGTGCATTCGGCTCCGGTGCTCGCTCGGGCAAAGCATCCATCGCCCGGCCGCCGCGCTCACGCGAGCGCACCCGGTTCAGGATCAGGTTTCGCGCGACGCGATAGATCCAGGATCGAAAACCAATGTCGAAACGCACTTCGCGACTCTTCAATGCGTTCATGAACGCATCTTGAAAAATCTCTTCGGCATCCGCGCGGCTCCGCGTTTGCGACAGGATGAAGCAGAACAGCGGACGCTCGTAGCGCGCATACAAAACATCGAAAGCGGCCATGTCGCCGGCTTTGACTTTTGCGTAGAGCGCTTCGTCGCTTTCAGTCATCCACATTGAAGACACCGGTACCGCGAAAAGGTTCAAAGATTCTCGTCGGTGAGGTGAAAAGGGTGGTCGCCGTGCGTCTCTGTGCTTGACAAAGTAATGTGTCCCCGCTGATCTCCTCGTGCGGGGGGAAATCAAATGGCAAGAGCAGCAAAGAAAAGAGCGCCAAGCTCCACCGCAATCGGTCGCGTCGAGATCATGCTCGAAGACCTGAGCTCACAGATGAAAATTTTCGCGGAAAGCGTCGGAGCCAACTTCGACTCTCTCAGGCGAGAGATGCATGAGTTGCATCGTAGTTTGGAAGTACGCATCGAGGTGCTCGAATCCGTCGTTCGGCAGAACTCGCGAGACATTGAAGCGTTGCGGACAGATGTGAGCTCGCTCAAAACAGACGTGGCGTCGCTCAAAACAGAAGTGGCGTCGCTCAAAACAGACGTGGCTTCGCTGCGAACCGAGCTACGAACGGAAGTGGCTTCGCTCAGGGCAGACATCGAGAACCTGCGCGCCGAAGTGGCGACCAAGACCGAGCTGCAGCTGCTTGAAGCGCGTGTCTCCAGAATTGAAGCGCGCGTTTTTCCTTAACGCAGCACTCACGCCATGACCGTGACGTGTGGAGAGGCGCTGCGCTTGGCCGCTGTTGGCTTTCGCTCCCGCTTGTTCTCGTACATGCGGGCGTCGGCAATCGCTTGCAGCGCGTCTAGGTCACCCGCGTCTTCGGGAAACAAACTCAGACCGCAACTCGCGCCCACTGTGACAGCTTGACCGTGGAGCGTGACCGGCGTCGCCACAGCTTGACGCAGGCGTTCGGCCACACCCTCCAAATCCGCCATCGACGAAACGCGCTCAGCGAGCAACACGAACTCATCTCCACCAATCCGCGCGAGGGTGTCCACGCCGCGTAGGCCCGCTTTCATGCGCCCCGCGATTTCCGCGAGCAACTGGTCCCCTGCCGCATGACCAAGTGTGTCGTTCACTTGTTTGAAACCGTCGAGGTCAATGAACACGAGACCCACTTTGGTGGTGAAACGTGCGGCCAGATCGCGCGCCCGGTCAAAGCGGGGTCGGAGCGCCTGCCTCGTGATCAAACCAGTGAGTGGATCGACTTGCGCGCCCGCAATGAGCTGCTGACGTGCGCGGCGACGCTCGCAAGCGAGCTGCACCACTCTATCACTGTCGCCGCGTGCGAGTGAGTCGAGCGTGACCACATCATCCGCACCATGGCGTAGGAAACGCGCGACGCGCGCCTGGTCGAAATCATTGGCCAGAACCACCACGGCGCTACTCGGAAGGTGTTGACGCAGGCGATGCAAACCTTCGAGTCCTCGGCAATCCTTGATCGCCGGAGACACCAAGCACAGATCCACTTCGCATCCGGCGCTGGCTGTCGGTACTTCCGCCAGCGTCTCCGCGCGCAAGATTCGTGCACCTTGAAAGATCCGCTGCAGCTCAACAGTAGCCCGTTCACTTTCGTTTGGTGCACCCACCACGAGTGCGGTCATTCCATTCGGCGCAGCAGGCGATTCCAGCTCGAGCCGTTCGCGTTTGACCGCACTGAACACAGCAGCCGGCGTCAGCGGCTTATGCAGCACACAGGTCACAACAGAATCGGCATCGCTATTGGGAATAGAGTGCTCGCCGGCCCCGGTCGTCAGGATGAAGACCGCGTCCGGTTGCACTTTGGCGAGTGAAGAGATGGTTTGTGTGCCGAGCTCGTAGCCAAGATTCAGATCGACAATAATCGTATCGAAGCGTTGTGAGCGCGCTTTGTGCTCCGCCGATGCACTGGTCATGGCCGTTTCCACGACGGTGCTCGAACCAGCGAAAAGACGCATAAAGGCGTGGATGACTTGCTCATCGTCGTCCACAAATAAAATTCTCGAAGGGCTCATGCGGGGCAGTACTGCACGCCGCATTCCAACCCGAAAGGCACGGGCGAAGACCTTAAAAAGATTCAGATTTTCAGAAAGCGAGAGCCGACCAGGGTCCCGCTATGTAGGCAGGGGTGACAGCCAGGTGTTGGGTTTTCTGACACCCCTGTTAGGTGAACAGGTTGCGCTCGGGGGCGAAGACAAAGGTGCGTGTCAGACGATCCCAGACGAGCTTGCCAACGGCATAGGGCTTCTCATCTTGGCCGAGCGCGAGCGCAGTGGCCTCGGTCCCGCGTGATTCCTCCACTGCTTCCTTCATGACCGCGATCTGCTGCCCACGGCGCAGACGCGCAACGTCTTCTGGTCCCACTCTGAACAGCGGACGCGGACGCCACGCATCACCGAGCGACTTGACCGCGCTGCGGCGGTTTTCCAACGCGCCAATGGCGTCGAGCGTCAGGGAATCTTTGGCATCGAAGCCGCCCGAGAAAGTGCGGCGCAGGTTGAGCACGTGTCCACCCACCTCGCACAGCGCACCAATGTCGCGCGCGAGACTGCGCACGTAGGTGCCCTTCCCTACCCGGCAAGTAAAATCGACGACGCCATCCGCATGCATCTTGGTGAGCTCGAGCGAGTGCACAATCACCGGACGCGCCTCTGGCTCGAACACTTCACCTGCACGCGCACGCTCATAAGCGCGCACGCCGCCGCGCTTCTGCGCCGAATAACGCGGTGGTTTCTGGACGATTTCGCCGAGCTGCTTTTTGGCAGCCGCCTGCAAATCCGCGAGCGTGAGCTTGCTGATGTCCGCAGTTTTCACGACGGCGCCCTCGACGTCGTCCGTCTCGGTTTCAACGCCGAAGCGCATTTGCCCCTCGTACGCTTTGTCTTCGTCGGTGAGGAATTGGGCCACTTTGGTGGCCTCGCCGATGAGCAACACCAGCAAGCCGGTGGCGAGCGGGTCGAGCGTACCGCAGTGGCCTACGCGTTCGACGTCCAGCAGCTCACGTACGCGTTCGACGACGTCGAAGCTGGTGAGCCCACGTGGTTTGTCAACGAGCAACGCGCCCGCGATGCCATCACTTGGTGCTTGTTTGTGCTTCGAACGCCGGCGGTGGTGTGGTTTTCCCTTGCCCCGGGGTTTGCCCTGCGCTCTGTCCCCCTGGGGTTGTTGCTGCTGTGGCTGCTGCTGCTCGCTTTTGAAGTCCTTCATATCGCCTGTCGACATCTCTCACCGCTGCTTTGATGAGGCGCACGTCTTGGTCCAAGTCTTCGAGCTTGCAGTAAACGCTCTCGAAAGACACACGCGCCTCGTCTCTATGGCCGCGCACATCTTCGAGCTTTCGCGAGTACTGGCCGAGCCAGTCCAAGAATTTGTCACGAAAGTGCAGAAACTCCTGCATCTTCCGTTCGATATCTACGAGTCGCCTTTCCGTTTCGGCGCCTTGCACTAGGAGGTGCGAAGTCTTTTGGTCAAGGGCGTTTAGGACGCTGAGCACTTTCTGCTCCACCAACCCCCCCGCCACCGCTTCGTGACCTGGGCCGGTGCTCCCGGCTGGCTCCTCGTGAGCTGGGCTGGCTGGGCGGGTCTCATTCGCGATCGGGCGCAACGGATGTTCCATGCATGTAAGCGTAACACGCACAGTTTTAGCCTTAAAAATTTTGGTCGTTCTTTTCCGACGGTAGCTGGGCGGACGCCTACTCTTCGCCGATGTCTTTGGGAAAAGGATCAATTTGAAACTGCGTGGTGTGGTGGCACTTCTCACACTCGAAGGTGCGCACTTCGACGCCTCCAAAGCTGCGCAATCGGTTATCCGCCGTGAACGCCGCGGTCTCTCCTTCACGCGCAAAGTGCGCGGTAGGGATCATGAACGCGCCACACTTGGGACACACTTTGACCACACGAACGGACTTGGTGCGTTGCTCGCGCTTTTTAACAGGCGCAGGCGCGTCCTTCTTTACCGCGACTACCGAGCCCGACTTGATAGCGGGCGCCGCTTTGTCGAGCGACGCTTTGAGCATCGTTGGAGGAGGAGGCGTCTTTGGCAGGCCCGCTTTGCTCACCTCGGTCTTCTCGGGCTTGTCCTTGGGTCGTACCATTGCGTATATTATAGCGCGCTTTTCAGATTCGCCTGCACGCGCGTAAGCACGGGACCAGGATGCACTGCTAAAGGCTCGCCCACCAGCACTTCGTAGAGCTCTAAATACCTGCGGCCTAGCTCGGCGCGGACCTCGTTTGGAATGTCCGGCGCCGGCCCATCACCCTTGAAACCTTTGGCGAGCAGCCAGCTACGCAAGAACTCTTTGTCGAGCATACGCGGCGCCTCACCTGCAGCCAGGCGTTGCTCGAGGTCCGAGGCATACCAATAGCGGCTGCAATCAGGCGTGTGAATCTCGTCAATGGCGATGATCTCACCGCCGTGGCGACCAAACTCGTACTTGGTATCAACCAGCACCAGGCCACGCGCCTTGGCGTGCGCGGCACCAGCGTTGAACAGCGTCAGCGCAAGCTCGGTAATGCGGTCCCACGCGGCTTGCGTGCACAGTCCGCGTGAGACGATCTCTTTGCCACTCACAGGAAGATCGTGCTCGCCGTAAGCGGCTTTGGTCGAAGGCGTCAGAATGGGTTTGTCGAACGCTTGGTACTGCGTCATACCGCGCGGGAGACTCAAACCGTAAACGTCGTCTTTGCCTTGTTGATAGTCGCGCCACAGACTGCCCGTGAGCCGCGCCCGAACGATCACTTCTACGGCCACACCTTTGGCCTCTTTGGCAATCATGACTTGCGGGTCTGGAACGCTGAGCAAATGGTTTGGAACCTCGTTTTTGGTTTTGTCGAACCAAAAACGAGAGATCTGGGTGAGCATTTCGCCCTTGAAGGGAATCACCCCGAGCAGACGATCGAACGCGCTGATGCGGTCACTAACGACGAGGATTCGTTTGTCACCCCCAGCACCGCCTCTCACGACAAAGTTATCGCGCACTTTACCTTGGTAGAAATTGCCAAGACCTAGCGCTTTGCCGAGCGGCTCCCCACT
>JBIKMD010000093.1:0-8628 GCA_044359465.1 Myxococcota bacterium | reverse complement strand
AGCTCCGCTGGATCGACAATGACGCAGGTGAGCCCATGCGCACGCAGCACGGATGCGGCGAGCAAGAACTCCGGGTAGAGGTGTTGTTCGCTCGGCTTGTCATCAACGATGGCAACCGCCTTGAGCGCGCGTCCAGCGAGTCTGGCTTCATTTTGAAACATGTCGAACAAGCGCTGCTCGGCACGTTCAATGGGATCCGCCGGAAGGACAAGCTGGCGCACTTCTTCGCAGCAAACGTGCTGCGCTTTGGCGAGGGCGATGTTGACGTACGCTCCACCGGCATTGGTGTTGATCTCGATGAGCCTCGGGCCGCTGTCCGCCAGGTGAAAGTCATAACCAAAAAACATGCCTTGGGTGCGCGGGTCGTGGCGCGCAATGCTTGGCGCATTCTCGAGCGCGCTTGCCTGCCAAGCCGGGGTAGCGATGACTTCGTTCATCGCTGTAATCGCCCGCTTCATCGCCGTGATGTACTCGGGTGAAACAAACACCGGCACAGACGAGAAGAACTTGGCGACCGGGTCATAGAGCTCGTGCAGCACGCCCTTCAGCGCGGCTTGGTCTACGGAAATGCAAAAACAGGTTTCATTTAGCGCTTCTAGGTGACCCACGAGAAACGAATAGGCCGCTAACGCAACAGGTACAAGGCTCCCCCCGATAACCGGGACGTGAGACACCTAGGCCGAGCTTTAGGATGCGTTGCGTTATTGGCTGCCTGCCAAAGTGCGCCTGCGCCAGCGCCGCAGCCGATCGAAGACGAAAACATGTACATCCCAGGGGTGTCTCGCACGACGAGCACCAATGAAAACCAGCCGCTGCGGCCACTTAGCGCTGTGGGCGTCTCGGGGAGCACGGGCGAACTAAGTGCCGGTACACCGCAAACATGCTGGACCGACGCCGATTGTACCACCGAGTTCAACCACTGCGTTCAAGACGTGCCGTCGGAAGTGGGTATTTGCACACGCCAATGTGCCTCTCAGAACGACTGCACCGCTACCAATGATCGCGTTTGGTTGTGTGCCGATGGCACCTGGGGACCCAGCGACGTTCGCATGATGTGTTTACTGTCGTGCATCTACAACGCCGAATGCCCAAACGGCACCTCGTGCAACGGTGGCTTCTGCGGCACGCCGTGCAGCGGCGCCAACTGCCAGCCGCGTGAGCAAGCGGCGTGCACCAGCCACCACGCCGTCGACTGTTCCGGCGATGCTGTGTTTTGGTACGACGCCTGCGGCGACATAGAAGAGGTCAAAGAGATCTGCGCACAAGGCGAGACCTGCGTGCTTGGCCAATGCCTGGGTACTGGTGGAACACCGAGCAATCCTCCGGCAAGCGGCTCGGATTGCAGGGGATCTCACACCTACCGTTGCGGTTCGAGCAGCCAAGTCCTTGAAATGGATAGCTGCGGAGAAACGGTAGGGACGCAAAGCTGCAGCGGAGGTAAACAATGCAGTGCCGGTGTATGCCGCTGTGGGCCTTCATCGCAAACCCGGTGCACTGGCAATAAACGTTATTCGCTCGATTCTTGCGGCAATACCGTCTCCATCATCGGCTCCTGCTGAGCTCCCTTCTCTGACAAAAGTTTTTGACCTACCGTCAAATGTCTCGGACGTAGGTCTCGCGACATTCGTCCTCAGCTTCAATAAAACCGGCAATGGGCGGCAAATGCGGCTTGGCACGCGAGTCGCAATACACATCTCCAAGAACGCACGAACGCTAAACCAAAACTGGAGGATGTTATGGTTCAAAAAGTTGCTGTCGCCCAAAAGAAGCTCGAGATCGTCAAAGAAGTCGCTGAAATCACGCTCCCAGCCGAGCTGCAAAATCATCCGCTTCTGCAAGGCGTTGGCAGCAACACGCTGAACGCGATTGGCACGGCATTCGAAATGAACCGCGTGCCGCGCGGCGCCAACATTTACCAAGTGGAATCGGTCGCCGGTTTCATCCACGTGATCATCAGCGGCGCCATCCGCACCATTCATCGCAACGAGCAAGGTGAAACGCTCGAGAGCGCGTACCGTCAAGGCTTCACGGTGCTCGGCTGCGGCGAGCTGCTCTCTGGCAGCGACGTGATGCTCGAGACTGCAGTCGCCGTGGAACCGGTGGTGTCGTACAGCTTGCCAGCCGCGCTCATCAAAGAGCTGATGGTTCGCGATGTCCAATTGCTCTTGAACCTGTCCAAAGTGCTCGCCGAACGTCACCAGCAAGGTGTCATCAACGAACGCCAAACGCTCGAGCCGGCATTCGTTCGGGTGGCGAGCTACTTGACCACCCTGACCAACCGCGAAGGCAAGATGGTGGCGCCAGACCTGTACTTGATTCGCACGACGCAAGACGACATCGCGGCAGCGAGCGGCCTCAATCCGCGCACCGTGTCGCGCGCCATGAAGGTCCTGCAAAAGAAGGGTCGCCTCTACATCCGCCGCGGCGAGTACCTGCTGCGCGAGCCACTGAGCCTGGCGCTCGCGTTCGACGACTCGGAAATCGAGTGACCACGGCCAGCTGGCCTCCTCGACTTCCGCCGCCCTTCCTACTAGTCCCCGCCGCGTATGCGCATCAGCCACATCCTGGCGGCGGCCAAGCAGAACAACCGCCCCGTGTTTTCGTTCGAGTTCTTTCCTCCGAGGTCGGAGGAGGCGGCGGGCAACCTCAGCGCCACCATCAAGAATCTCCAATCGCTCAGCCCTGATTTTTGCTCCGTCACCTACGGCGCTGGTGGCTCCACGCGGCGGCTCACCATCGACGTCGTCACGCGGCTCAAGAACGAATCGAATATCGTTCCCATGGCGCATCTGACCTGTGTCGACGCCTCCAAGGACGAGCTACGTAGCGTGCTCAGTGAGATCAAAGAGAAGGGCATCGAGAACGTGCTCGCGCTGCGTGGCGACCCACCAAAAGGTAGCAGCGGCGTGTTCACTGCGACCAAAGGTGGCTTCCAGTACGGGCACGAGCTTGCGTCTCTGGTGCGCGACGAGTTTGCATTGTGTGTGGGCGGCGCAATCTATCCAGAAGGCCATGTGGAGAATCGCGACTTGGATGTCCAAGCAGAGCACGCGCGGCAAAAGGTGCTTGCCGGTTGCGAGTTTTTGATCTCGCAGCTGTTCTTTGACACCAAAGTCTACTTCGATTTCGTTGCCAAACTTCGCGCCAAGGGCGTGTATGTCCCGGTGCTCGCGGGCATCATGCCGATCACGGACTTGCATCAGGTGGATCGTTTCACCAAAATGTGCGGCGCAACGATTCCACAAACCCTGCGCGCGCAGCTCGAGATTGCCCAAGGCGACCCGATCGCCACGCGCGAGCTCGGCATTGCCTACGCGACGCACCAATGTGTGCGTTTGCTCGAAGGCGGCGCGCCTGGAATACATTTCTACACGCTGAATCGTTCGGCTTCGACGCGGGCCATTCTGTCTGCTTTGCGCGCTTCTTATTCTGCTTAATTGTTGAATGACTTGTTCTTTGCAGCGTCAAACCGTGGACGCTAAACTGTGAGACCGATGATGATGAGACTTTTTGCAGGATCTGTTGTTGTGAGTGCGTTTCTGCTGGCGGGCTGCCCCGCGGGAAACAATGGCCAACCTACCGGTCCGACCGGGAACACTGGGACAACGGGTCCGGTCACTTCGGCCTGTGACCTAGAAGATCGCACGGGTCTGCTCGGGAGCACCGGCGCCACTGGCTCCACCACTGTCGGAGCTGCTTGCGCAAAAGATTATGATTGCTGGTTAGGCCAAAGCTGCGTTGCCGGCCTCTGCGCCGCCAATGTGATCGAGGACAAAACGCACGCCGAGCTGACGATCCCCGCCGCTGGTGACTACGTCGTGAGTATCTACGGCCCAGCAGACAAAGCTGCGGATGCGTCGATCGGCCTCATTGACCCACTCACCGTCGAGTTCGCGACGGCGCGTCGTGATGAGCCGCGCTTGTTTCGCCTCCCACCTCGTGCTGTTGCAGTGGACGCTGCGGACCTAGCGCTGCTTCGATCACGTACCCACGCCGAGCGCTCGCTCCGCGCCATGGAGCGCCTGGTGTTGCAGACGCCCGAACGCTTCTATTCGCCTGAAAGCACACGACCTGCGCGTGAGACCTGCACTGCGGCCGAGTTCAAATACAAAGACATTTGTTACGGCGTTGGCGAGGATTTGCCAGCGCTGATCTATTCTTTCGGGGGCGGAGTGAGCGTCACCGTCACTGTGAAGAAGGTTGTCGGCAGTACCGCGCTGCTCGTCGACAAGGCTGACACTGCCGTGGCGCAAAGTGACCTCGACAAATTGGCCGACGAGTTCGATACCATTGCCGGACCTCGCGACCGCCAGATTTTCAATCAGAACGCCGCGCACACCGGCACGCTCGATACGGACGGCAATGCGATGCTCGGTGTCGTCCTGTCGAGCAAAGTCGGAACGAGCGGCATCGCCGGTTTGTTCGATGTGCGTGACGTGCTGAACAAAGCGCCCAAACCGAACTCCGATCCGAGCGCGAACGGGAACGAATCGGATCTCATGTGGGCCACGCTGCCCGGCTCAACGCTCAACGGCAAGACGGTGTCGGTCGCGCTCATCGCCGGCACGCTCGCGCACGAGTATCAGCACATGATTAACTTGGCGCGCGCACGCACCTCCGGAAAAACCGAGACCGTGTTCTTGAACGAAGCGCTGAGTCACTTGGCCGAAGACCTCACGGGTTACGGCGCATCGAACCTGTCGGTCATTGGCGCGTACCTTGCGGCGCCAAGCAACGGCTTGTTCCTCAACGACGATGGCGCCGACAATGACGACGCAGCGGGTAAAGCACGCGGCATCGGCTATTTGTACTTGCGTTACCTCTTCGAAAAGGCGGGTGGTTACGCTATCGCCAGCGATGGCAAAATCACGGACCAGGGCGGCATCGCGTTTGTTGAGAAGCTAATGACGGGCGGCACGAAAAACGGCCTCGAGAGCTTGAGCGCGGCCGGCGGGTCGTTCTTCAAACGTTTTGCTTTGTTCTTCCCAACGCTCTCCGTGTCGCAGAACAGCGCAGACGCTCCGCTTGTCGCAACCGACTGCCGTTTCAACTTCGACTTGCCGACAACCGATCCGCTGACTCAGCAACTGCATGGGCTGAAGCTCAATGACCCAATGCGTGCGAACGCCACGGGCCAAACCGGTCTTCTCGCTGGGTATCAAACCCTTTGCAGCAAAGACGATGCAGAAGCAGGCACCTGCAAGTTGTTCATGACAGGCGGTCATTCGTTCATTTGGACTGCCGCTGCGAATGACAAGATGACAGTCAAAGGCGCGTCTGATTTGAACCTGCGTGTCACTGCAATCAAGGTGAAATAAGTGCTGCTCGCTCTCGCGTTACTCGTCAGTGCACCTGCAGCGGAAAGCAAATCTGAGGGGCCGCTCACGCTCACGGGGCGCATCGAACGGGTTGGCACGGTGTACACGCCGGCGCTGAACCTGGTGACGGATGATGGCCACCGCTACGATGTGCTCGGCGACCTGTCGAGTGAGCTCGCTCGCCTAGAAGGCGGCGCACGCCTCGAAGTGAAGGCGCTCAAAGAGAAGAGTGGATCGCTTTTGCCGCGCGTCCGAGTGGCGAGTTACAAAATCGTCGAGCTTCCGGGCGGCGCTAAGCCAGAGGTAGGCATCGTCGAGCTCGAAGGCGAGTCTGTGGTGTTGCGCGTTGAGCCTACGGGCAAGCTGACGCTGAGTGACACGCCGGTCGCGCAGCGACTCAAAGGCCACGCCGGTGAAAAAGTGTGGGTGGTTGGTAAGACCAGCTCACAGGGATTGTTCAAAGTGTGGCGTGTTGGGTTTCTTGGCACGCCCGCGTCAGCCAAAAGCCCGCAAGCCGCTTCTCAAGCCGCGTCGCAGCCGACGCCTTAATCTCTGCATAAAGGAAAATAACTATGAAAAAAACACTGTTGGCGTTGTCTGTTTTTTTGCTCGCTCCAGCGGCCTTGGCGGATGACAAAGATCCTGCTTCCGCCATGAAAGACATGGGTGACCAGCTCGCCATGGAAAATCCCGAAGGCGGCGGTTCCATCCGTGCCAAGAAAGAACCAGACACCTCTGCCGTTCAACGCAAGAACGACAAGAAGAACATTCAAGCGCGCGTGATCAGCATTAAGAAAGGCGCGTTTCCGCAAGTGGCGCTCGTGCTCAAGGTCGTCAAGCCCGCTGAAGATGGCCCAAACAAATCGGCCAAAGACGCGCAGATCATCGTGGTGCCGAACTACAAACTCGCGGGTAAAACCGTGGACCTCGCGGACCAAGCCAGCGTGCTCAACGCGGGCGCGTTCTTCCTGGCCGAAGGCGACACTGTGTTCGTTCGCCTCGAAGCACAAGAAGGCAAGCTCTGGAAAGCCGCTTACATCGAGCGCCGCTGATCATTCGAAACGCAGCGAGATTGGCCCATCACTCGTCAGCTCGAAGCGCGCAGGCACGCCGCCCACGCTGACATCGAGCACGGTCGACCCACTCACATCGATGACCCGTCCTGCAAAGCCATCGAGCGGGCCTGGTGGAAGCGCTTCGTTCGAATCTAGCTTCCATGACACACCCATCGTCGATCCTTCGCTTGGCGCACCTGATACAATGAGCAGCTGCTGCGCGGGCATGGTGTCGGCAACGCTCGGCACATCCGCCGCGAGCGTGGGGATAACGGCGCCTGCACGAAGATAAACGACAGCGTCTTCGAGTCCCGCTTGCGCGAGCGTTTCACCGATGAGCGGCGCGTCGAGGGGGGCTGCAAAATCGTGCCACCGTCGCCAGGCGCCGTCAGGAAACACCACCGAGCGTGCGCGCGCGCCAGCTTCGACGATGGGCGCGAGGAGCAGGTCATCCCCAACGAGGACTTCTTGATCGATGGCAAAGTGGTCTGGATTTTCGCTCTTCCACCATATGGGCCGAACCGCAGGTGTTCCCGAGGCGTGCGCTTCAGCGGCTAGCGCAGCAAAATACGGGAGCAGGCGCTGGTGCCAACGCGCGTAGCGATCAAAGCGTGCGATATTTTCTGGAGACGAGTCCCACTGGACGTTTTTCGACGGGAACGAGGTGTGGTGCGTGCGCAGCACTGGTGTGAAGGCTTCGAGCTCGAGCCAACGCGTCCACAGCTCGTCGCTTCTGATGAGACTGCCGCCATCACTCGTATAACCACCGACGTCGGAGTGGGTGAGGGAAATGCCGCTGAGTGCGGCAGAAAGATACAACGGCAGCACTGAACCCAGGCCATCGTTACGGTCGAACGAGACTGTTTGATCGCCTAACCAATGCACGCTCGTCAGCGCAGAAATGCCTGCGCTACCGGAACGATTGAAGGTCACGAAGTCACCACTCGGGCGCGCCGCGAGCATGGCCGAGAAGTTGGTTTGCGCCCACGAGCGTGGGTAGTCGTTGTGCGCGAGTGCGCCTGGTGTGCCATCGTTCATCACTGCGTCGTAGGGCAGCGCTTCGCCGTAGTCGGCCATCCAACCGTCCACGCCTGCAGACATGGCCGCAGCGACATAGTTTGCGTAGTGCGATTGGCCTTCTGCTGTAGAAGCGTCGATCAAGAATAACGGCGCACCAAATACGAACGAGATTTGCAACGGCGTACGATTGGCGTCGCTCACGACCACCCCTTTGGCGAGCGCCTCCGCGTGCGCTCGCGTGCCGAGCGCCAGGTATGGGTTCATATATGCTAAGAATTTGAAGCCATTCGCGTGCAGCTCTGCCGTGAGCGCAGGAAGATTCGGGTAGCGCGTGGTGTCCTGTTCCCAGTTGTATGACAAATTCTCGCCAAAGCCGGTCTCAATGGCGCCCACCCAATCTTCGGACCACACCGCGCTCACTGGCGTGCCCATGGCACGAAGCTGCGTCGTGGCTGCGCGTATGGCCGCAGGGCCGCCAATCACATCTACCCACGGTGCGAAGGTCCACAGCGGGAGCTTCGGCGGGGTTCCAGTCGCGCTAGCGAAGCGCGTGACGAGCGCGCGTATGGAGTCAGCCCCACTCACGCGGAGACGGAAATGTGGCCCGTCACTTTCAATACGCACAGCGCCATTCTCACACAATTCCATTTCCGAGCGCGCCGGTGAGTCGATGAAAAACGCGCGGTGCGCGCTCGAGACGACGAATGGGATGGGCGCATAACTGTCATAGAATGCGCCGATGAACCCGAGCACAGGCGAGACTTCGGGGTAGTCCTTTTTTCCCACGCCTTGTTCGCTCACCCACACAGGGACGCGTCGCCCGGTATGTTCCACGGCCACTTGCGCTCCCATGCCAAAAAAACGTTCGCCTTCTTCGCAAGTGAAGCTCATCGCCACGCGGTCATAGCCCGGTGCAGTCCAATCGAGCAGCGCGTCGCCGCGTTCGTCTAGGGTGATGCTTCCCTTGGCGTCGCCAATGAA
This sequence comes from Myxococcota bacterium, assembly GCA_044359465.1. Classification (GTDB taxonomy): domain Bacteria; phylum Myxococcota; class JADLHZ01; order JADLHZ01; family JADLHZ01; genus JADLHZ01. The sequence continues at coordinate 254 of JBIKMD010000093.1, read as the reverse complement.
AAACGTGACGTTGTCACCTTGCTGCGTCATGCGTTCTGGGGTCAGCGCGTCATACGGCGCGACTGATTCTTCGAAGCGGTAGGCACCGAACACCATTTCGACGGAGCGTTTGCTGATCGTGGTGGCCGCAAACGGCGCATAGGCCTCTCCGCGCCGCGCCTTGTCGTTCACGCTGATGTTCTTGACCGTGGAGAGCCAAGCGCGCCCCCGTTGTCCCTCGCGCTCAATCACGAGCTGCGATTTCGAAACGTTGA